>DASRSF010000314.1:0-5350 GCA_035656615.1 Vulcanimicrobiaceae bacterium
GATCCCCGTGAGATGGCCAGCGAGGATGTGAAGGTTATGTTGGGTCTTTGGTAGTCGTGACTTGGAACCGGGCTTATGATGCCGTATATGGTCGCCGCAAAATGTGCGTTTTTCCGCGCTGGACAGGATGTCCATTTCAAAACTTTGTTTTCGCGGAAAAACGCTCAAGCTGGGAAAATCACACGATGTGATTTTCCCAGCGGTTTTGCGCCGGCTATGTATACGTGCCTTATGCGCGTCAAAGCTCCGTTCGGCCGCCTCCATCGCAACCTGTCCGCTACCTGACCGAAACGTGACGCAACAAAAAACGGCCGCATCCGGTACATTGCAAGCTGTAACGCAAAAGGGGAGTGGTATAACCCGTATGGTGCTCATATCACGCTGCGCATGTGCCGTATTGTTCGCCGTATTGACCGCTACGGCATACGCCGGCGCGTCGGAGGCCGGCTTTGCGATCGCCGTGCCCGTGCTGGAGCCGCCGCCCGGGATGAGCGGCGCCGTCGACCAAACCTGGAGCAAGGCCGCACAGGCGCCCGTTCTGTTCGACTTTACGTATCAGCGCCCTGGAGAACCCACGACCGCGTACATCGGGCAGGACAAGAACGGACTCGACGTTGCTTTTAACGTGACGCAACATGAGCCCCTGACGGCCTCGGCTCAGACCAATGGTCCGGCCGTATTGAACGACGACAGCGTGACCGTCGTGCTGTGGCCGCAGGGAGCGAACGGCTTTTCCTACACCTTCACCGCGAACGCCGTAGGCGCACGGTACCAAACCTCCAGTGAAAATACGGCATATACGCCGCAGTGGACCGCTGCCGCAAAGCGATCTGCCGGCGGATACACCGTTACGATGCACATTCCATTTCGTATCATCCGCAGCGCCGGTTCAAAAACGTGGAACGTGCAATTCGAACGCAATATGGTTTCGTCGAACAGCGTCCAGGTGTGGGAACATGCGCAAGGGCAGCGTAATGCCGGGGAAGTCGCCTACGCGGGCACGCTCACCGGAATTGCCATTGCCGGCGGGGCCCAGGCACGGCCCCGGCCGCGTCTGCAAACGTACGCGCTCGGCGAGAGCACAACGCCGCAATTCGGAGGCAGCACCTCCCGCATTGGAGCCGATCTCGCGATTCCCGTTACTGCGACATCCTCGTTCCTTGCCAGCTTCCATCCGGATTACTCCAATCTGGAGGTCGACCAGCAAACGATAGCGCCCACGGCGTATGCGCGCCGCTACTCCGAAGTGCGGCCGTTCTTTACCCAAGGCGCGAATAATTTCAATGATGCGTTTAGCTGCACGAACTGCCCGACCACACTCTATACGCCCTCGATCCCGACGTTTCGCGAGGGATATGCGTACGAAGGAACGGCCGGTCCGCTCGCCTTTGGTGCCTTCGACGCGATCGGAATGCAACGCACGGATGCAGCCCAGGTGCTCACGTATCAAATCAATGATCCAAAAACAATTTTGAGCCTGAGCGCGCAGCGTGTTGCGGTAAACACGCCGGATCTTAGCGACGACACGTCTACAATCTATACGGGATATGAAAACCGCCGCACGCACCTGTTCATCGCCGCCAACTACGGTGTCGACTCCGGCACCAACACGACAGCGTATGGGCAAGGCCAGTATTATGAATACGACACCGGGTTCGTGAACCAAACGACGACCGCCGTTCTTTCGCTGCAAAAAGTGGGTGCATCGTTCGACCCGGTCGACGGCTACGTTCAACAGCCCGACGTCAACGGTTACTTTCTGGTCTTCAACAAAACGTTCAACTTCTCGAGCAAAGCGCTGCTTCATGACATTTCGATGAGCTCGTACTACGGCCGCTACCATAACCGTTTCGGCTTTACGAATCAAACCGACGGCGGCGGTCAAATTAACTTTGATTTCCGCAATCTGATGACGCTCCACGTGTTCGCCGGAAGTTCGAGCGCCGAGCCGATTTACGAAGACCTGCCCTATCTTCCGTTCCCAGCGCCCTACGAGCTGCTGCCGTTCAATTCGAACGGATTCTTCTTAGGGTACAAGACGCAAACGTCGACGCCGTCCGGCATAACCTACAGCGCGGGAACCTATTTTCACGGGCGTTTGACGTCATGGTCGTACACAACGACCGTGCCGCTGCGCCGAGGCGTAAACCTTTCGCTGGAGGCCGATAGCAACCAGTACGCGCCGGTTGATGCATGGCAGCCCGAGTGGCAGAAGCAATTCGGACTCGAACCCGCGGCTATGCAATGGCTGGAGCGCGCGAGTATTGACTGGCAATTCAACCGGAATGCCTCGTTCGACCTTGGCATACGCCGCATCATCGGCCGCAATATCCCCAACGCCTACCAGTTCCCCGATCTGCCTGCACCGCCGGCGCAAGCGCCTTGTTCGAACGAAACGCAGTGCTACGCGCCGTTCGATTACGTAAATGCCGGCAACGTTTCTGCGGCTTTTCACCTTTTGGCGGCGCACAACGAGTTTTACGTGGTGTACGGGAACCCGAATAGCCTCTCGACATACCCGGCGCTCTATGTAAAGTGGATTCGTTACCTGGGCGCCGAGAAAGGCACCTGAACGGCCTGCTCCGGCCGCGACAAAAGGACCCCAAGGCCGCGGAGACACATCTAAGCCTGCGTGAAGTTGCTAGAAGGCAAACGAGCCCTCGTCACGGGCGTAGCCAATCAGTGGTCGATTGCGACGGGGATAGCGCGCCAATTCCACGACCATGGCGCCTCATTGGCTTTTACGTACCAGGGTGAACGCGTGCGTGAAGGCGTCGAAAAGATCGCCGGGGAGCTCGGTGGGGGTCCGGTGATCAAATGCGACGTTTCCTCGAACGAGTCGCTGGCGCGCATGGCCTCGGAGCTGTCCGAAAAATTCGGCACAATCGACACGTTGGTGCACTCCATAGCCTTTGCGAATAAAGAAGATTTGGCGGGCAAGGTATACGACACGTCGCGCCCGGGTTTTTCGCTGGCACTCGACGTGAGCGCGTTCTCGCTTATCGCACTGGTCAATGCGCTTCGCGAGCAGATGAGCGACGGCGGTTCCATCATGGCGCTGACGTATCTGGGCGCCACCGCAATTGTGCCGAACTACAATCTTATGGGAATCGCGAAGGCGGCACTCGAGGCCTCGATGCGGTACTTGGCGTTCGACTTAGGCGAGCGCGGTATCCGGGTAAATGCGATCTCGGCGGGTCCGATTAAAACCGCAAGTGCGCGGCAAGTGGCCGGGCTCTCCAAGATGTTCGAGGTCGTCGCCGCGACCGCGCCGCTGCACCGGAATATCACCACCGAAGACGTTGGGAAAGCTGCCGTGTACCTAGCCTCCGATCTGTCAGCCGCCGTCACGGCCGACGTGCATTTCGTCGATGCGGGATTTCACGCCATGGGCATGTACCCGCCGCCGGCGAGTTAATGATTTCTGCAACGCCGGCGGCCACCGACGAAGAGATCGCGGCGATGGCGGCGGCGATTGCAGCATTGCGCGGCAAGCATCGCAAACAGGACGTTCGCGCGTCCGCTTGGCGCCGCGCAATGCGCGTGGAATCGGTTGAGCCGTTCGAACGATGAACAAGATCCTCATCGCGAACCGCGGCGAGATTGCGGTGCGAATCATTCGAACCGCTCGCGAGATGGGCATCGCAACCGTTGCGGTATACTCGGAGATCGATCGTGCGGCAATACACGTTCGGATGGCTGACGAAGCCTATTTGATCGGTCCCGCGGCGCCCGCACAAAGCTACTTAAATATCGCAGCCATTCTCCAGGCGGCTGCACGGGCGGGCGCGCAGGGCGTGCATCCCGGCTATGGGTTTCTGGCAGAAAACGCTTCGTTTGCACGGGCGGTCATCGACGCGGGACTGATCTGGATCGGCCCGCATCCGGCGGCGATCGAGGCAATGGGCGATAAAGTCCGCGCGCGCTTGGCGATGATCGCGGCCGGCGTACCGGTTGTGCCGGGCGGTACGCAAGCCATTACCGATGCGCAGGCTGCTCGTGCGGCAGCGGAACGTTACGGGCTTCCCCTCGCACTCAAAGCCTCAGGCGGCGGCGGCGGCAAGGGCCTCAAAGTCGCGCGCACGATCGAGGAATTACCGTCCGCACTTGCGACCGCGCAGCGCGAAGCATTGGCGTATTTCAACAATGGAATGATTTATGCCGAACGGTATTTGGACAATCCCAAACATGTTGAATTGCAGATCCTTGCCGACAAACATGGAAACGTTCTGCACGTGGGCGAGCGGGACTGTTCGCTTCAGCGGCGGCATCAAAAGCTTTGGGAAGAGGCGCCTGCCGGCGTTTCACAACGCGTGCGCAGCGGAATGCGCGAGGCCGGCGTCCGCGCGGCCAAGGCCATCGGGTACGACAGCGCCGGCACCATCGAATGCTTGGTCAGCGGCGACGAGTTTTATTTCTTGGAGATGAATACGCGCATCCAAGTCGAGCACACCGTCACCGAGATGATCAGCGGAATGGATTTGGTACGCGAGCAGATTCTGTGCGCGATGGGTGAGCCGCTGGCGTACACGCAAGACGAGATTGCCTTTCGCGGTCATGCCATCGAAGGACGCGTCAATGCCGAAGACCCCGCGCAAAACTTTCGCCCCGCGCCAGGCACAATAACCGCGTATCGCGAACCGGCGGGGCCGGGCGTACGCGTAGATTCCGCGGCCTTTGCGGGATTCAGCGTAACGCCCGACTACGATTCGATGATCGCCAAACTCGTCGTGTGGGCGCCGGATCGCTCGCAAGCGATTGCCCGTTTTGCCCGCGCGATTGATGAGTACGCAATCGACGGCGTCCCAACCACGCTGCCGCTGCTGCGTGCGCTCTGCGATGAACCTTCGGTAAACGAAGGCAGCTACGGCACCTCGACGCTGGAGCGGTTCGCTGCGGAGCACTTCAAATCAAACGGGGCATCGGCAACGGCGAGGCCCCAGACCGCCGGGACCGATCAGCCGCAAGAGATTCGCGTGGAAGTGAATGACAAGCTGTTCCGCGTGCGGCTTTTCGATTTGCCGGCGGCGGCCCAATCGCGCGCTGCGCCACCGCGCCCGGTCCGGCAAAAGCGCGCGCCCACGTCATCAGGCAACCAGGTGATATCGCCGATGCACGGTCTAGTGGTTGAAGTTGCCGTTCAGCCCGGCGATGCGATCGAGGAAGGGCACGTCGTCGCCGTGGTCGAGGCGATGAAGATGATGAATGAGATCCGCGCGCACCGCAGCGGGACCGTAAGCGCCGTTCTGGTGCGTTCCGGCGAGACCGTCGAAGCGCAAACCCCGCTGGTAACGATCGACTAACATGGCACGCAAGGAAAACGGGAGCGGAATTCCGCTCGCGCCGGTAT
>DASRSF010000315.1:0-3921 GCA_035656615.1 Vulcanimicrobiaceae bacterium
CCACGTCAGCGACTACTTCGCCCGGCTGGTCGAGGCGCTGGGTGACTCGCTGGGGTTCCGGCAGGACACGCGGTGGGAGCGGCTCCCGGCCAAGGCACGCAGTGCGCTGCTGAACGGCTACGACCAGCAGGTGCACGTCAGATACCGCAACCGGTACGGCCGTGAGCGCTCCTACTACACACAGTTCGAAGGGGTCATCCCGTACGTCGAACGGCGGCACGCCGAGGCGGAGAGCGACTCCAGCCGGGAGAAGTTCGCCGGTTACATGCGCGAGGTCCCGTGCCCGGCCTGCCGGGGGAGCCGGCTGAAGCCGATCGCGCTGTCCGTCACCATCGACGAGCGGACGATCGCCGACATCTGCGGATTGCCGATCGGCGACATGGCCAAGCTCATGCTGGACCTCAACCTGTCCGACCGGGACCGGCAGATCGCGGCGCAGATCCTCAAGGAGGTCAACGCCCGGCTGGGCTTCCTGCTCGACGTGGGCCTGGACTACCTGAGCCTCGACCGTGCCTCGGCGACGCTGGCGGGCGGCGAGGCGCAGCGGATCCGGCTGGCCACCCAGATCGGGTCCGGGCTGGTCGGAGTGCTGTACGTGCTCGACGAGCCGTCGATCGGCCTGCACCAGCGCGACAACCACCGGCTGCTGGAGACCCTGCTGCGACTGCGTGACCTCGGCAACACGCTCATCGTCGTGGAGCATGACGAGGACACCATCCGCACCGCCGACGTGGTCGTGGACATCGGACCGGGCGCCGGCGCCGAGGGCGGCGAGGTTCTTTCCGTCGGAAGCTTGGAGGATGTGGTCGCTGATCCGCGTTCGGCTACGGGCGCGTATATTTCCGGGCGGCAATTCATTCCGATTCCCAAGCGTCGCCGTACGCCGCGTGGTTGGCTGCGCGTCAAGAACGCGAAAGCAAACAACCTGGCGGGAATCGACCTCGATTTTCCAATCGGCGCGTTCGCGTGCGTTACCGGGGTCAGCGGAAGCGGCAAATCGACGCTCGTCGATGGCATCCTGGTAAAGGCGCTCAACCAGCATTTGCACGGCCAGCCCGCGGCGGGAACGTACGGCAGCGTAAAAGGCGTCGAACAGCTGGACAAGCTCGTCGTGATCGATCAATCGCCGATCGGCCGCACGCCGCGCAGCAATCCGGCCACGTATACCGGCGCGTTCGATTTGATTCGCGAGTTGTTTTCCATGGTGCCCGAAGCGAAGATGCGCGGGTACACGCCGGGCCGGTTCTCGTTCAACGTGAAAGGCGGCCGCTGCGAAGCGTGTCAAGGCGACGGAATCATCAAAATTGAGATGCACTTCTTGCCGGACGTGTACGTGCCGTGCGAAGTCTGCAAAGGCAAGCGGTACAACGCGCAGACACTTGAAGTGAAGTACAAAGGCAAAACGATCGCCGACGTGTTGGAGATGCGCGTGGACGAGGCAAACGAGTTCTTCGCCTCGATTCCACGGATTCACAACAAACTGCGAACGATTTGCGACGTGGGCTTGGGTTACATCAAGATGGGGCAGCCCGCGACCACGCTCTCCGGCGGCGAAGCGCAGCGGGTGAAACTGGCGACCGAGTTGTCGCGGCGTTCAACCGGCCGCACATTCTACGTTTTGGATGAACCGACGACCGGTTTGCACTTTGCGGATATTCACAAACTGCTCGAAGTGTTGGAGCGGCTGGTGCAGACGGGCAATTCGGTGCTGGTCATCGAGCATAATCTGGACGTCATTAAAACGGCCGATTACGTCATTGACCTGGGACCCGAGGGGGGTGACCGCGGCGGCACGGTGGTGGGCGTCGGTACGCCGGAGCAACTTGCGGAAAACGACGCTTCTTACACCGGAAAATACCTGCGGCCGGTGCTTACCGATGAGCGTGCCGTCGGTCATCTCCATCCCGATGCGCAGGCGATGGATGAGATGGAGCGCGAGAATCTTCGCGTTTTGGACGACCTCGCGAAGGGCGGACGGCTTCCCGTCGAAGCCTAAGCATCGTGACACTTTTCCGGGTTGCCATGCTGGTTTGCGCGGATCTTGACCGCTCGCGGGATTTTTATCGCGACGTGCTGGGCTTACCGGTCCGCCAAGACGGCGAGCAGTACGTTGAATTCGATCTTGGCGGTGGCGCTACGCTAGCGCTGCATCCCAAAAGCGAACTGATCGCCGTGCGCCCGGGATCCATGCAGCTGGCCTTCGCGGTAGAAAGTGTCGATCGTTTTATCGCGGATTGTGCGTCGGCCCACGTGCCGGTCTTCCAGGATCCGTATGACGATGATGAATCGCGAATTGCGATCATCGGCGATCCGGATGGGTATCCCATTCAGATTATGAGCGCCGTTCGAAAGCGCCGACCCGTTTCATGAAGGCCGTGGCGCCGGCCAAGCGCGCCGCGGAGCTTCGTTCGCAAATCGAAGATGCGAACTACCGGTATTACGTGCTGGACGATCCGCAAATCACCGATGCGGAGTACGACGATCTGCTTCGCGAGCTGCTCGACCTGGAAGATCGCTATCCGGAACTGCGCACGCCGGATTCCCCCACACAGCGCGTGGGCGCGGCGCCCTCGCAGCGATTCGCCCCGTACGAGCACGACCGGCCGATGCTCAGCTTGGCGAATGCCGTCAGTGCCGAAGAGCTTCGCGCGTTCGACGAGCGCGTGCGCAAACTCGCGAACGTCAAAGACGTTTCGTACGTCGCGGAACTGAAGATTGACGGCCTGGCGACCTCGTTGCGGTACGTCGGCGAACTTTTTGAACGCGGCGGTACGCGCGGCGACGGGCGCGTCGGCGAAGATGTAACGCCGAACCTGCGTACGATCGGCTCAATTCCGCTGCGGCTGCGCCCGCAGGCCAATACCCGTGTTCCCGACGTGATCGAAGTGCGCGGTGAAGTGTATTTGCGCAAGAGCGATTTCGAACGGCTCAATGAGGCGCGCGAGCGAAACGGTTTGCCGGTGTTCGCGAACCCGCGCAATGCCGCATCCGGTGGCGTCAGGCAGCTCGATCCCAAGTTGACGCGCGAGCGCAAGCTCTCGTTTTTTGGATATTCCATCGGTGAGTTTACCGGCGGCCCGGAAGTACGTTCGCAGTGGGATGCGCTGCAGTATTTGAAGCGGCTTGGATTTGCCGTAAATCCCAACATCGCGAAGATGGAGTCCATCGACGAAGTTATCGCGTTCAGCCAGGAATGGGAGCGCCGGCGCGACGAGCTGGATTACGAAATCGACGGCGTCGTCATTAAGGTTGACGACCTGGCCTTGCAAGAACGCCTGGGCGCCGCCGGCCGCGATCCGCGCTGGGCCATCGCGTACAAGTTCAAAGCGCGCGAGGCGCGTACCAAACTGCTCGACATTACCATTACGGTCGGCAGAACCGGAACGCTCAACCCGAATGCCGTGCTTGCGCCGGTAAAGATCGGCGGCGTCACCGTGCAAAACGCGACGCTGCACAATGCGGACTATATTCGCACGAATGATATTCGCGTGGGCGATACGGTGCTTGTTGTGCGTGCGGGCGACGTAATACCGCGCGTCGTGGGCCCGATTCTTTCCGAGCGTAAAGGCAAGCCGCGCGAATTCCGCATGCCGGACACGTGCCCCGTGTGCGGCGCCGACGTCGACCATCCCGAAGGCGAGGCGATGTCGCGCTGCACGAACGCCTCGTGCCCCGCGCAAGTGCTCGAACGCGTACGTCACTTCTCCTCGCGCGGTGCGATGGACATCGAAGGCATCGGCGACGTTATGGCCCAGCAGCTCACCGAACTCGGCCTGGTAAAGAACATCGCCGATATTTACGACCTCGATGCCGGTGCGCTCGCTCGCGTCCCACGTACCGGCGAAAAAACGATCTCGAATTTACTTCGCAACATCGAAGCGTCTAAACAGCGCGGCTTGGCGCGGGTGCTGACGGGGCTGG
>DASRSF010000316.1:0-11327 GCA_035656615.1 Vulcanimicrobiaceae bacterium
GGAAGGCCAACGCTACCCCCAGTGCGGGAAAGAGCAGTGCCGTGGTTTGCACAAGCGTTTCGGCAATCGGCTGATATCCGCCGAGCGATCCAATAAAGAGCGCGACAAATCCGTCGACCGGATTAACGCCGGCCAGCAGCATCGCAATCGCCGCAAGAACGAATGCCAAGAACAAGGCGCCCAGCGGAGCCGCGGCACTGCGCAAGAAGCGGCTCATACCGCGTTTCCGCCCGTGAACGCGCGCGCAATTCGATCTCGATCCGCGGCTGCACCGGACTCTTCATCCACGATCCGTCCGCGATACATCACAAAAATGCGATCCGCGAGCGCCAAGATCTCGTCCAGGTCGAACGATATGAGCAAAATCGCGCTTCCCGCGTTGCGTGCTTCGATCAGCCGTGAGTGCACCAGTGCCGCCGCTCCCACGTCGATGCCGCGCGTCGGTTGGTACGCAAGTACGAACGCCGGTTCATCCAGAAGCGCTCGGCCCACGACGATCTTTTGTTGATTTCCACCGGAAAGCGCCGCAACCGGCGTTTGGAGTGAAGGCGCCCGTACGTCGAATTGCCGTGTGACCGCACGCGCGTCCTCGTATGCGGACGTACGGTTGAGCTGCACGCCGCGCCGTACGCGCGCGCTGTGTTGGCGTCCCAAAATCACGTTGTCCAGGATGGACCACGCCGGGACCAAACCTTCGCGTAACCGGTCTTGCGGGATGATGCCGATGCGGCGATTGCCGTCCGCGCGCTCGATGGAAATGCGTCCGGTATACCAGGCGGCTCCCGCGATTGCGTCGGCCAGCGCGGTCTGTCCGTTCCCTTCGACGCCCGCAATGCCGACGATCTCTCCCACGCGAACTTCAAACGTGAGGTTACGAACGCTGCCGGCATTTGCGTTAACGGTCAGATCTTCGATTCGTACGCACGGTTGGGGAACGGTGGCGCGCCGCTGCGCGATTGGCGGCAAGTCGCCGCCGATCATTGCGCGCGCGATCTCCTCGGTGCGGGCGCCGGCTCCCTGATATTGCGCGACCACGCGTCCGTGGCGCATCACGGTAACGCGGGCACAGTAGGTAACAACTTCCTGCAACTTGTGCGTAATAATCAATATTGCCGTGCCGCGTTGCGCCAGGTCCCGCAGCGCCTTAAACAGCGTATCGATTTCGGCCGGAGCCAGTGCGGCAGTCGGTTCATCCAGGAGCAGCACGGCCGGATTGCGTTCCAGCTCACGCAACAATTCTACGCGCTGCTGTACGGCAACCGGCAGTTCTTCGACGACGGCGTCGGGATCGATCGCCAAACCGTTCGATTCGGCGAGACGGCGTACGCGTTCGCGTCCCGCCGTAACGTCGAGCAGCCATCCTTTGCGCGGTTCGCGTCCGAGCAAAACGTTTTCCCATACCGTAAGCCGTCCGGCAAGCTCGAAGTGCTGGTGCACAAGTCCAACGGTTCCGGCCGCAACGACGCTGCCCGCGTCGGGGCGCAGCGTCCCGAACGCAATGTTTGCCAGCGTTGATTTTCCCGCACCGTTCTCGCCGACGAGTCCGTGAATCTCGCCCGCGTGCACCTCAAGGCTGACGTCATCTACGGCCAGCACGCCCGGAAAAGCTTTACGTATCGCGCGCAGTTCTAAAGCGTGACGGGCTTCCACGTCGCCAGTTCTTCACGGGTGCTGGGGACGATAATGCGGCGCGCAATGATCGCTGCCCGGATCTTTTTTAGCCGAGCGATGCGCGAACCGGTGACCACGTCGCGCGTGTAGCGAAAATCCGTTAGTGAAATCGCTCCCTGGCGCAATCCCAGAACGACGTGACCTGAAAGCGGCGCGCCCCGCTTGAGTGCCTTCGCGACTTCAAAGACCGCGATGTCGACGTGTTTTACCATCGAAGTCAGCACCTTGCCGGGCGCGATTGCGTCCTGATCGTTGTCCACGCCGATGATGTAGTATCCGCGCGGCCGTGATTGCGCGGCATCGATAGCGCCCAGACCGACTTTCCCCGCTGCCGTGTATATGATATCCGCACCGTCGTTGAAGAGCAGGTTCGCCAGCTCTTTCCCGGCGGCCACGTCGTCGAATGACCCGGCGTATTTAACATCCACGCGCGCGGCGGGGTCCACCTCATGGACGCCCGCCGTGTATCCGGCTTCGAATTTACGGATCAGCGGAATATCTTGGCCTCCGATAAAGGCCACGTGATGCGTGCGGCTCACCATAGCGGCCAGCGCACCGGCCAAGAACGATCCGTCCTGCTCTTGGAACGTCACGGACGTGACGTTTGTCTGGGGAACGACCGAATCGATGATCGTGTACCGGCGGTTTGCGAACTTCTGCGCAACCTGCTGCACGTCATCGGTCATGAGGAATCCGACCGCGTACGTCATATCGTATCCCGCTTCACTCAAAACGGTGAGATTGGGCTGATAGTCGGCCGCAGATCGCGATTGGATCACTTTGATGTACGCGCCCAGGCGATTTCTCGACATCGTCAATCCGCGGTACGCCGAATCGTTGAACGATTTGTCGCCCAAACCCCCGACGTCGGTCACCATTCCCAGCGTGAGCTGCCCCGGCTCCGGCCGCGCATGAGCCCGCATGCAACCAGTCAGCAGGGCTGCACAGAATGCCGGGATGAGCAGAACGTGTGCTGTTTTTGGCACTACAGGAGGGGTTGTACGAAACCGTGCGTTCAGACGCCTTCGTGGGGTATGATGCAACCGTGCCGGATTTTCAACCGAAAGACCTTCGCGTCTTAGCACCCCGCCGTTGGTCCGACGAGCTGGGCGGAATGCGATGGCTTCCGCGAATGATTGACAAGGCGGCCGCCGCGCTCCGAGGTCAGCTCGGAGATTACCTTTACGGTGAATGTCCGGTGGACCGAGGACTCCTTCGCGCCTTGGGGATGACGTACAAGGACTTTACCGCAATGGTGCGCGCCGCCGGCGGCGAGGATGAAAAAGTTCTGCAGGCAATTCAGAAAGACTACGCAGCCGGTATCGATCTGGCCCGCCGTTGGAGCGATCGCGTGGCCTCACGTTACAAACTCTTTCTCTTTTTGTTGGACGTCGATGACGGATATGCGGGCGGGGTTGCAGCGCCGTTTGCTTCGGTTATCCGGATCGGTTCGGCGCTGCTCGCGCGTTATGCACGATACCACTCGGGGTCCGTCGCCTCACTTGTTGGTTTAGAGGTAGAGGCGGAACACGAAGGCGCGCGCGCCGAAGCCGCACGCGGCGCCGAGGAAGAGCCCTACCGTTGGCTGACCGCGCAAAATCTGGACTACAGTTGGAAAATTCTTCTTTCGATCGTGCTCATTTGGCTCATGCTCAGCCAGATATTGCACTTCGTTGAACGCCTGGGCGTCATCTTCGTCATCATCGTCGGGGCGATCTTTTTCGCATATTTGGTTTATCCCGTGGTGCGTTGGCTCAACAATCGCTTGCCGCTGTGGGCCTCGATACTCCTGGTATACGCGGTTATCGCAACCATTGTCGTGGTTGGGCTGATGTACCTCATCCCAGCCGTGAGCAACGAAGTTACAACGCTGGGGCGGGAGTGGCCGGCGATTCAACGCAGCATCGTTGCGCTGGTCCGCAATCCGCATAACCGCCTATTGGCGCATACGCCGCCGCTCATACGCGATCAGCTCGCGCGTCTACCCGCCGAAGTGACGACCTGGCTGCAAACCCACGGTGCAACCGCCGCAGGAAGCGCGGTCATGGTCTTGGTTGGAACAGCATCGTTTATCGCCGGCTGCGTAGCCATACCGGTGCTGGCAGCATACTTGCTGTCCGATTCCGAAACGGTTAAGCGCTTTTTCATGGGCTTTGTTCCAAGCCGCAACCGTGAATCCACGCTCCAGTTGCTGGCCGAACTGGAGCGTGTTATCGGCGGCTTCATCCGCGGACAACTGCTTGTCGGCGCGTCCGTCGGTCTGTTAATCGCCCTGGGGTTGACGTTTATCGGCGAGCCATACGCTATATTGATCGGCGTAATGGCAGCGCTTTTGGATTTTATCCCGTACATTGGGCCGGTTATCGCGTTCATTCCCGCGCTAACGATCGCGGCCGTCGCAGGTGGCTATGCTCTCGTGCTCAAAGCGGCGATCGTGTTTATTTTGGCCAACCAAGCTGAGGGCCATATTATCGCTCCAAATATCGTGTCCCGCACCATTAAGCTCAGCCCGAGCGCGGTGCTGATCGCGATCTTGGTCGGCGGCGAGTTATACGGAATTTTGGGAATGTTCATCGCCGTTCCGGTGGCGGGCATCATCCGCGTGCTGCTGCTGCACATCATTCCGGGCAGCGTGAGCCGTGACCAGGCGCGGCCGGTGCTCACGAAGGATCCCCGCGAGCGCGTCGAGGAAGCTGCCGCGCAATGAGTACCGCGCCGCCCGCACATGCTACCGAGCGCGTCGACATCGTCGGCGTTCCCATGGACTTGGGCGCCAGCCGACGGGGCGTGGACATGGGGCCGTACGCCGTGCGCTATGCAAAGCTCAGCGAACGGTTGCGAGCGCTCCACATCCGGGAAATTTACGATCACGGCAACTTGCAAGTGCCCTTACGTGAAGAATTCGAACACGGCGACCACCGCAAGAAATACTTCGATATCATTGAGGCGGTGTGCTCGCGGCTCGCTGCCGAAGTCGAGCACATCGTCAATAGCAATGGCTTCCCGGTCATTCTGGGCGGCGATCATTCGATTGCCATGGGGACGCTGGCGGGGCTAAAAGCGGCGCGCGGCATCAGCGCCGGATTGGTCTGGGTCGACGCGCACAGCGATATCAACAGCCCGGATACATCACCATCCGGAAACGTGCACGGAATGCCATTGTGGTTCGCGTTGCAGAAGGGATACGCTGATCCCAAGCATACGGTGCAGATTGGTTTGCGCGACGTCGACGTGTCCGAAAAAGAAAATCTGCGCGCTTCCGGCGTGGCCGCATTTACAATGAGTGACGTCGATCGGCTCGGTATGACGCAGGTCATGAAGCAGGCCATCGATATTGCGGGGGGCGACGGTCGCCTGATTCACATGTCGTTCGACATGGACGGAATCGATCCGAGCGAAGCTCCCGGGACAGGAACGCCGGTCAAAGGCGGCCTGAGCTTCCGTGAAGCTCATCTCGCCATGGAAATGCTCGCCGAATCAGGCCGCTTGGGCTCGATTGAAATGGTGGAGATCAATCCCATTTTGGACACGAGAAACCAAACGGCAATTCTTGCAGTCGGCTTGATCTGTTCGGGGCTGGGCAAAAGCATTTTGTAGTCGCGCTACAATTTAATCGTGGCAACGCCTTCGCAGGTAACGCCGCCGCCGCACACGGCAGCATCCCAGCTTGCCTCGGCCAAGATACTTTCGACCTCACGTTCCAATTGCGCGTCGAGCGGCGGCTGGAACGCGATGTGCTTGGTGTGACCGTCTTCGCCGACGGTCACCAGGAGCGTTACATGGACGTTCACGCGCTTTTGCAACTGCGCAAGCACCGATGGATCGACGACGGGATCTTGCGCCGCCCCTAGCGGCAGAACGCCGCCGCGGTCTGCGCCGCCGGCTCCATCGACCGCGTGCGGTGCAACGCTCGCCGCGGGCTGCGGCTGGCGCACCGCAACGGTCTGGGTGCTCGTCACCGATGAAGCGGGCGCGGGGGCACGTGCAAATAAGGGCGCCGGCCGGCGAGCCAATTCGTGCCGCGGCGCCGCCGCGACCGGGCCGATAGGTCCGTTTACGGCTGTTGGGCGCGCCTGGGGGCTGCGCCGGTTCGCGGACAACTCGCTCTTGTGCCGGGCAAAGCTCACTGCTTTGGCTTTGTGGGACGTTTCAGGTACCATGACGGGCCGGGTTGCCGTGGCCAGACGCTGCATCTCGACCCTGATGACGCGGGCGAACGAAAGCGCCTCGACGGGCTGGGCGTCACTGGGTTGTGCGGGAGTCCAGATGGGAAGGAACAGCGCAATGAGCAGGTGGACCGCGAGGGAGATCGCGATCGCCCACAGCAACAGCCGGTTGCCGGTACGAGCGTCAAGTACCATACTCATGCTTCCCTTAAGAACGGCGCGGCCGCGGATTCCGTGACCGCACGTTCATCCTATCAGGAGATCAGTCTGCGTGCGAGATACGAACATCGTCCTCTACCAAGCCGAATGGTGCCCGTACTGCGCCCGCGTGCGCGCAAAGATGACCGACCTCTTGCTTGACTATAAGATCGTCAACGTGCCGCAAGCGCATGCGCAACGCGGAATCGTTCAAGAAGTGTCGGGACAGACCGGCATACCGGTCATGGTTGACGGCGAGGTCGTGTTGACCGACGACGACGACATCATTCCGTATCTTGACAAACACTACGGCCGCAGCGCCGCATAGGATAACGCCCCACCCCCGGGAGAACGAAGCCAGCGGGGTGGAGCATGGGGCTTTCCGTTGCGTCCAGCCCGCGCGAGGTCCAGGCACCGCTTGTTGAACGGCTGCTAGTTCGTATTCGAGCATCGTTAGCCCAAGTCATCAAGGTTGTTGCCCCGGCGGGTTTCGGAAAAACTACGCTCACGCAAGCGCTGCGGCAGGATTACGATGCCACGGCAGTTTGCGATTGCGCCGGCGTTCAAGACGCCACGGCGTTCGTAGTCGCGGTGGTGGAAGCGCTGGCGCACGAGCGGCCCGGCCGTTACGAGTCAACTGCTTCCGTTAAGCAAAAGTTCGAACAGATATCGGATGAGTTTGGAAGGCATAGTGCGCTCGCGGCGCAGTGGGAGATCGCGGGCGCGCAATCGCTCTTCATCTTCGAAAACGTCGAGGAGGTTCTGGGCCAGGCTGAAATAGCGTCGCTGTTTACACGTCTGATCGGCACCGCGCCGGCTTGCCGCCGCGTGGTTGTCTGCAGCCGCGCACCCTTGCCTGCAAGAGCGGGACGGTACCTTCCGCCGCACCGGATGCTCTCACTGGGTCCCGAAGATCTGGCGCTGACCGAAACTGAAGCCAAGACCCTCCTAGCCTCCTATGACGTGCCTGAGCGGTATGTCGAACCGATTCTCGAGACGGCGCGCGGATGGCCCGTGGTGTTGCACTTGATGGCGCGTCTGGCCGGTGAAGGCGCGCTGGAACGCGTGCTGGCGAACTCAACCGATATCGCATTTGATGATTTGTTCGCATACTTTTTGGAAGAAATTATCCGGCCGATGGGCGCCGTCGAGAAACGCGCCCTTGCCGCGTGCGCAGCCGTACCGGATATCGACGAGCAAGAACTTTCGGGCGCGCTGGAGATGCCGCTGCAAGAATCGCTTGCGTTATTGCGTCACGCACCACTCGTGTATCGCCAAGACAACTCGTTTTCTGCGCACCCGCTGCTTCGCAACTTGCTCATGCAAGATCCTGTGGCCAAAGAACTGCAGATGCGTGTCGCGCACAACGCTTACGCGCAGCGGCGCTTCGCGCGAGCGGCACGAATCTATGTGCATGCGGGCGATATCGCTGCGGCGGCCGGTGCGCTTTCGCAGCTTTCATTACGCGAACTTCATTCAGGCGCGGTTGCGCGTGAACTCATTGCGATGCCGCCGGAGATGCTGCGCCGGTATCCGCGACTGATGGCCGCCTACGGCTTCAAAGTGCTGGGATTAAGCGATTTAATGCTCGCTGAAGAGATTTTCGACGCGCTTACGGCCGAAGAAGCACCTGAAACGGTTGCGATAGTGGCGAATGCATTTGCCCAAGCGCAAATCGATTGCAAACGGTACTACGAGATCGCGCGCATCATCGATGATCCGCGAGTTGCGCGGATACGCGCAATGGCCGAGTACCGCGATTTATTCGTTCATTTACAGGCTCGTCTGGTTGCGATGAACGGATCGTTTACCACGGCGGTCCCATTGCTCGAGCACGCATACAACGTTGCCGTGCGAGCCGGCAACCAAATCCCGGCAATATCCATGGCGAATGCTTTGGCGCTAACGTATCGCTGGCTGGGAGATCGCGCGCAGTCGCTGCGTTGGATGCACGTGGCCGTGACACAATCGCATCATCTGGCGCCGCTTCCGCTAGCCGAGACGCTCTCTTGCGCCTTATGGAACGCGTGGTTTTGGAAAGACGATGAAGCGTTTGCCGTGTATCTGGAGCAATTGCGGGTTGGTGCGGCGGCCGGCGAAGACGCGATGTTCTCAAAGCTGTTGCGAGCGATGGAGCCGCAGCACACCCTTTCCGAGCTGCCGCTCTACAACAACGCCGCTGACTGGCGTGCGTTGCTTATCGCCTACTGTGCGTGCGATGACCAGGCTCGCCGGCGTGAACTGCTCGACGCAATCGATTGCAACGACGCCGAGTGTCCGGAGGGCGTGGGCCATGCCGTTACGGCGCTGATCCACTCGGTCGTCGAACCCTCGCGCGCGCAGGAGTGGCTCGCACGCGCCTACGACACGATTGACGAGCGCGAATTGGGCCCACTTCACGAAGCGATTGGATTGCGGCGCAGCGGCCTGCCCACCTTTCTGGACGCATTCCTTGAACGTTTCGCCCGCAAGGGAACGCAACGCGCTGCAGTTACTGCCGCTGCGGTTCGCGTCGAGATATTAACGGAAACCATTCTCATTCACGATCAGTCGGTTCGTCTGACCTCGCGCGAGGCGGCGCTCATTGCGTTTTTGAGCGTGCGCCGCCTGGGTGCATCGCGCGAAGAGATCCAGGACGCGCTTTGGCCGGATCTCGACGACCGGGCGGCGCGGGATTCGCTCTACAGTCTGATCTACCGCTTGCGCAAACGCACGAAGAATTACGAGGTCATCGCCAATATCGGCAACGGCTACCGTTTCGCAGAGGGCGTTTGCGTGGATCTTTGGGAGGTCGATATGCTCGCGCAGCGGGTCGCGCGCGACCCGCGAGTCGCCGCGCAAGAAGTTCGCGCCGCGCACGATTGCCTGGCCAAGCGGTCTTACCCGCATCTGCTCGCATTCGACTGGTTTACCCAGCTCGATTTTCGTATCCGCGAGAACGCCCATACACTGGCGCGCCGCCTGGTCGACGATGCGTTTGCGGCGGGGAATTCCGACGATGCGATTCTGCTTGCAAATCAGTTATTGCAGTATGACTCCTGTGATGAATTCGCATACACGGCGCTGATGCGCGCTCAGTTGGACAAAGGCGATCGCAACGAGGCCGCGCGAATTTTCCGCCTTTACGAGTCCAATATCGTCAAACAGCTGGCTGCGGTACCATCCGAGGACATCGTGCGTTTCGCTCGGCAAGCCGGCCTGGCAATCCCGGCGTAGTCTCTAAAGCAGTCTGGACAGCAACACGGCTATGGCCGCGCCGGCCAGCGTTGCGCAAAAGTTTACTGCGTCGTTGTTCATCCAACGTACTCCCCGGATCAGCGTGGCGGGTGTTCCGCAATGATGCGGGTTGGTCTCGCATGCACGCCCGCAAGCGCCGCAAAACCAAAGCGTTTGGAGCGTCGCTCCCAGAAACGAGTCGATCAGAGCTCCCGCGAAGCCCGCTGCCAGGATCGGCAATGCCGCGCCTACTGCTAGCGCAGCCGCGATCAGTGCGAGGACCGCTGCTCCGGCCACTTCCGCCACCGTGCCGATAAGCGTGACGCCGCCGGAGAATCCGGCTGGGATGGGCGCAAATGTCAGAATGGATCGTGGAGTCATTCGCGCCAGCGTTCCAATCTCCGTACCCCACGTGTCGGACGAGGCAGCGGCGAGCGCGCCCGCGTACGCATAGCGCGCAAAGCCGTCGTGCGTAACGGCGCCCGCCACGACACACGCGGCTGCGAGGCCGCCGTTTGCCAGTACTTGCCATGCATCGCGCGCGCCCTGCTTCCCAACGTCCGCAAGCGCCTTTTTACGCTCACGCCCCAATCTCGAGAGCGCCGCAGACGGAATGAAAAACGCGAACAGCAGAGCGGCATACGGCCAGCCGCCCAAGCCGAAGATGATCGTACCGATAAAAAAGGCGGCGATTGCACCGCTTTGCGTGAGGATGTGGGTTCGGTTTGCGACCAGCGATACCGCGGCCGCGAGTACCGCCCCCGCAAGCACCTGCACCGTTCAGCCCCCGGTAAAGTACGTAGTCAGCGCGTCGATGATGCCCTGCGCCGTGAACTGCGTGGCCACGACGTCGACGCGCATCCCCATCTCTTTTGCGGCCCCTTCGGTAATCGGCCCGATGCACGCCACCGTTTTCCGGGCCGCCGCATTTGCTGCTGCAACTGCGCCCGCCAGGTTATAGGCAAAGCCTTGTACCGTGCTGGGACTGGTGAACGTGAGCACGTCGCTGCGCGCGACTTTTTCGGCGAAGTTGGGATCGCTGGTAAAAACGGTTTTGTAACCGGCAACCACGACTGGCCGGCGGCCGGCGGCGAGCAGCCGCTCCGGCAAAACCTCGCGAGCTTCTTGCGCGCGGAAAACGAGTATCTTGCTTCCAGGCTCGGACGCTGCAATCAACGCATCCGCGAGATCTTCGGCAATAAATGTGTGCGGCACCAGGTCCGGGTAGATGCCGTGCGATCGCAATGCTCCCGCCGTTTGAATGCCGATCGCGGCAATCTTTGCCTTTCCAAAGGCGCGAGCGTCTTCGCGGCGAGCATTCAGATGTTCGAAAAACGCGTTGACGCCATTGGCACTGGTGAACACCACCCATGCGTTTTCCGCCGCGGCGTTAACGGCTTGAGCGGCCGCGATCGGGTCGTCGGGCGCGGCTATCGCAATGACGGGCGCAATGATCGGCTCCGCGCCGGCCGTGCGGAGCGCATGCGCGATTTGCGCATTCTGATGTTCGGGACGGGTGACCAACACACGTTTGCCGCGCAGCGAGCGGCTATTCGTCGACATCTACCGGCGGAAGCGAAGGACGGATCTTCGCTAGTTCGTCTGCGACGTTGAGTTCGAATAATTCGTCAAGCAGTCGAACGTGATCCACGGCCTCGGGATGATTGTGAACGGCTTTATCGCGAATCTTCGTGACGACGGTGTGCAATAATTTCGAGATGATCGTCATCGACATGCCGGTTATGAGCATTTTTTCGCGCTCGCTCAGATCCGGGCAGCGGGCAAATAGCCGTTCGAGCTCGGCCGCGCGCACGGTTTCCGCCTTTTGCGTGAGCGAGGCAATGACCGGCACCGCCACTCGCGATTGATACCACTGGCGGAAACGCTCGAGGTATTCCTCGATGATTTCTTCGACGGCGGGGATCGCTTCGCGGCGCACCTCCAACTTTTGCGCCACATGCGACTTCAGGCCGTCGATATCGATCAGCGTAACGTTCGGGATCGCCGCCACTTCGGGATGAACGTCACGCGGAACCGCGATGTCAATGATGAGCAGCGGGTAATCGGGGCGGCGGG
>DASRSF010000317.1:0-10341 GCA_035656615.1 Vulcanimicrobiaceae bacterium
CGCCGCACGTTTGTATCGATCGCGGCGTCGGGAATATCAAATGCAAACGCGCGAACTGCGGCAACCGTGTACGGTCCCACGCCGGACAGAGCGCGAAGATCCTCTTCGCTGCTCGGCATCGATCCGCCATGGCGCTGCACGACCTGTTCAGCCAACTTCTTCAGCCGCACTGCCCGCGAATTATAGCCAAGCCCTTGCCAAAGGCGCAAAATGTCGCCGGTGCTTGCCGCCGCCAACGAGGCAAGGTCCGGAAACCGCGCGATGAACGCCTCGTACTTTGGAATCACCCGGTCGACTTGTGTTTGCTGCAGCATCATCTCGCTGACCACGACGTGGTACGCGTCGCGCGTGCGCCGCCAGGGTAAGTGATTGCGGCCCGATTGCGAGTACCAATTCAAAAGCAAGCGCTGCACGCGCTTCACTCGTCGTCCTCGCCCGTATCACTCGCTCGCCGGAATGCCGCGCTGCTGCGCTCGCGAACATACTCGCGGAACGCAATGACCTCTCCCTTCATAAAGATAACGTCATCCGTTGCTTTTGTGCCGCGGTACAGCTGCAGCGTATCATTGATGACGCTGTGATACATGCGCGGAACAGTGGCGAGCGCCCAAACCGCCGCTTCGTCTTTGTTCGCAGTCGCGATCTCGGACCGGGTGGCGGCGTACAGTATGCGGCACGCGCTCAGTGTCGCGTGAACCGGCGAGCTTTCGACGTGCTCGCGAGCTGCGGCGAACTCCGCCTGGAGTGCGTTCATGTACGCATACCACGGCACGGGTCCGAACATGGCAGCCGCCGGCGAGCCGACCAAGGGGAGACCGCGCTCACGCGTCTCCACGACGCGAGCGGCCAAATCCACGCTGCTTTGCTCGCTCGAAAAATCGAGTTCCCTGCGGCGTATCGCTTGGCGAAGCGAAGCGGAATAGCGCAACTCGTACGGCGGCGGGTGCACAAAATTGCGGGCGCGGTCTTCGCGCAGCAGCGTTAGGTCGATATCGCCCCAGGTGGGACGCGCATCGGAGAGATGCACCAACATGCGGGCGATGCGCTCGCGCTCGTGCGGACTCAGTGCACGGGAGCTCACGCCGAGCAAATCCAGGCTGCTGCGCTCACGGTGAAATGCGCCGGTCGCCAGTGAGCCATGTACGTACAGACCGGTAAGCGCATCGCCGAGCTCTGAACCGAGCACGCCGGCGATCCGGATGAGGTGCTGCCGCACATCACGGTCGGCATCGGCCAAACTTTGGGCATGTGGAGCATTCATGCGCGTACGGCGGAGATTGCTTTACCGATGCGGCGAATGCCTTCCGGAATCTGCGCGCGCGTTACCGGCGTGAGCGCCAGTCGAAAATGGTGATCGCCGCCGGAATTCGCAAAGAACGGTTCGCCGAACAGAAACGAAGCGCCCAGCCGCTCGGCTTGATCCAGCAGCGGACGGGAACGAATCTCCCGTGGCGTCGTGACCCAAAGGTAGAATCCGCCGCCGGCTTTGCTCGTGCGCATTGAAGCGGGCCAGTCTTGCGCGATCGCGGCGTCCGCCATTTCGCGCCGTACGAGCAATTCGTGGCGAAGCTGCGTCACGTGCGCGTCGTATCCGGTCGCCAGGTAATCGGTGATCGCCGCCTGCACGTACAAACTGGTTGCCATATCGAGAGCCTGTTTGCGCAGCAGCAGACGCTCGAGAATCGTTCGCGGTGCCGCAAGCCATCCCACGCGCAGCGAAGGCGCGATCGTCTTGCTGAACGTGCTCAAGTACACGACGTAGTCGGGAGCAAGCGCAACGAGCGGCGGCTGTCCATGCTGCGCGAGCTCTCCGTACGGATCGTCTTCCACGATTGGAATGCCGTGACGTTTTGCCAGCGTAACCAAACGCTCGCGGCGGTCCGCGTTCATGGAAACGTTCGTCGGATTGTGCAAGGAAGGCATTGTATAGATGAAGCGCGGACGGCGGGTTCGCAAAATCGCCTCCACGTGATCGACACGCAGACCGCCCTCGTCAACCGCGACCGGAATCGTGCGTAGACCGCTGATTTGAAATATCTGCAACGCGCCGGGATAGCTTGGCTGCTCGACGATGATCTCGTCCCCCGGTTCTGCGAGCGACTGCGCGACCACCATGATGCCTTGGGTCGATCCGGTGAGCACGATGATGTCCTTGGCCTGCGTGCGGGCGCCGCGCACTTCCATCCGGTGCGCGATGGCTGCGCGCAGCGGCTCGTATCCCTCCGAATCGCCGTACGACAGAATAAAACGCGGGTCGCCCGCAACGCGCGAAAATGATTTGGCTAGTTCGCCGAGCGGTGAAGGTTCGTCCGGCGCCACACCCTGGACGAAACTGATGCGGCCTTCTTCCTGTTTGGCCGCAAGCTCGCCCAAGATTGTCGGAAACTCACCGACGCGCCACGGAGGCAACGTGACCCACCACGGGACGGCGGCGGACCGCTCCGGCTGCCCGGGGCGCAATTGCGGAACGACCCGGGAGCCCGAACCCACTTTCTGCTCGATCAAGCCGTCCGCGACCAGTTCACGGTACGCGTGAACGACCGTACTGCGGTTTATGCCCAGGCGGTCGGCCAACGTGCGCTCCGGCGGAAGGCGAGTCGACTCGGGCAGTCTGCCCGCCAGAATGGACTCGCGAAGCGACTCGTAAATCTGCCGGTAGAGCGGGACAATGCTCTGGCGGTCAAGGCGCGGCAAGGCAGCAGGCCATCCAATTTTTGCCATTTCCGGTCCATTTCGCGCATTGGATGAGTCAGGACCTACTTTGGTGCTTGCGCAACCCGGCAGGCCCCGCGATAGTTTGGGCTGGGGCCTGGCGAAACATCCAGGGGCACGTTTTAGGAGACACACTTGGCAGAGCATCAAGTCGACGCCGTCGTGATCGGCGCCGGACCCGGCGGTTACCACGCCGCAATTCGCTTAGGTCAGCTCGGAAAAAAAGTTATCTGCATCGACCGTGACGAGGTTGGCGGCGTCTGTTTGAACTGGGGCTGCATCCCGACCAAAGCTCTGCTGCACGTCGGTGAAGTGATCCGCCACATCAACCACGCGGACGCAATCGGATTGAAGGTTCCAAAAGCCGACGTCGACCGCGAAGGCGTCGCCAAATTCAAGACCGACGTCGTCAACGCCAACGTCGGCGGCGTGAAAACGCTGTTCAAAGCCAACAACGTGCAGTTCATCTACGGGCAGGCCGCTTTCAAAAGTGCAACCGAAATTACCGTAAAGAAAAAAGACGGTGGTGAGGATACGATTCGCGCCCAGCATGCCGTCATCGCAACGGGCTCTGCGCCCATCGATGTCAAAGCGTGGCCGCGCGACGGCGAATACATCATTAATTCGGACGACGCCGTTTCACTCAAGCGCATTCCCAAAAAATTACTGGTGATCGGCGGCGGCGTCATTGGGTTAGAATTCGCGACCGTTTACGGGCGCATGGGCAGCAACGTGCTCGTCGTTGAAGCGATGCCGCAAATTCTGACGGGTACGGATTTGGAGATCTCCAAAACGCTGGGCCGGATTCTCAAGAAGCAAGGCGTGGAAATTATGCTTTCCACGAAGGTCGGCGAAGTAAAGAAAGAAGGCAAGACCGTCAAAGCGACTTTCAACGGCGAGGGAACCGGCCGCAAGGACGAGAGCCGTGAATTTGACTGCGTGCTCGTAGCCGTGGGGCGCCGCCCGGTGACCGACGGACTGGAGCTTCAGAACGCAGGCCTTACGCCGAATGAACGCGGCTTCATCGATGTCGACGCACAGCGTCGCACCAGCGTCGAAAATATCTTTGCGATCGGTGACATTACCGGGCCTCCGCTTCTCGCGCACAAGGGCATGAAAGAGGGCGTGGTCGCCGCTGAAGTAATCGCCGGCGACAAATCGGTCGCGTTCGACCCGATTGCAGTTCCGAATTGCGTGTACACCGATCCTGAAGTGGCAACAGTCGGTTTATCCGAGGAAGAAGCCAAAGAGCGCGGTCATGAAGTGCGCATCGGTAAATTTCCGCTCGCCGCCAGCGGCCGTGCGCGTACGATGAACGAAACGGACGGCGTAATAAAACTCGTGGGCGACGCAAAGACGGATATGCTTTTGGGCATGCACATCGTCGCGCCGCAAGCCGAATCGCTGATCGGCGAAGGCGTCATCGCTCTTGAAATGGGCGCGACGCTGGAGGACATCGGCCTCTCGATTCATCCGCATCCCACGCTAACCGAAGGCATCATGGATGCCGCGGAAGCGGCGCACGGCAAGGCGATACACATCGTGAACCCCAAGAGCGCGCCCTCGCGCCAGCCGGTAGCGGCAAAGTAGCATCCAAGGAGTGACGGGATGAACGCGCAGCTGCTCGATCTCGGATTAGAACCGTACCGGCAAACGTGGGAACGTCAGCACGCTCTGCACGAAGCGGTGCGCTGCGCAGAAGCGCCGGAGACGTGGATTTTCGTTGAACACCCGCCGGTTATCACGATGGGACGCAAAGCCGATGAACGCAACGTTCTGCTCTCGCGCGATGCGCTCGCCGCTCGCGGGGTGGACGTCGTGCAGATCGAGCGGGGCGGTGACGTGACGTATCACGGCCCGGGTCAGCTGGTCGTCTACCCCATTCGGCGTCTGGAGCGTTTCCGCGAGGTTGTGCCGCTTGTGCGCGCGCTGGAGGGCGCCGTCATCGAAGTGTGCACACAATTCGGCATACAGGCCGAGCGGTGGAGCGAGCATGCCGGCGTTTGGGTGGGGCGCAACCAAATTTGCGCGGTCGGTTTAGCGGTACAAAAAATGACGAGCCTGCATGGAATCGCACTCAACGTCAGCACGGAACTCAGCTATGACGGCCTGATCAATCCGTGCGGCCTAGCGGAGCGCGGTATCACCAGCATCTCGCGTGAAACGCACCGTCGCGTGGAAGTGGCCGCCGTCAAACCGCGCATGGCGCGGGCGATCGAGCAGGTCTTCAATATATCGTTCGATCGCGGCGCGCACATGGCGATGACGGCGTAACATGGCAATCGAAGTGAACCTGGTCGATCCCGGCGCTTCGCCGCCGCGCAGGCCCAAGCCCGAGTGGCTCAAGGTCAAACTTCCGCGCGGCGATGATTACGAACGGGTCAAAGCCAAGGTCAATGCGCTACAGCTCAATACCGTCTGCAAAGAGGCGATGTGTCCGAACCTGGCGGAGTGCTGGGGCGCCGGAACGGCCACGATCATGATCCTGGGCGACACGTGCACCCGGGGCTGCCGCTTCTGCAACGTAAAGACGGGGAATCCGCGCGGCGTGGTCGATTGGGACGAGCCCGTGCGCGTGGCCGAAGCCGTACGCGATATGGGCTGGAAGTATTTAGTGGTCACCGCCGTCGACCGCGACGATCTGCCGGACGGTGGAGCGTTGATCTTCGCCAATACCGTACGCGCCATTCACGAACTCGTTCCGGGATCCCGCGTGGAGATTCTAAGCGGCGACTACCGCGGCGACTTGAGCGCGCTGGACATCGTCATGGATGCGCAGCCGGACGTCTTCGCGCACAATCTGGAGACGGTACGCCGCCTCAGCCCCCGCGTGCGCGATAAGCGGGCCGCGTACGATCAGTCGTTGCGCATCCTCGAGCATGCCAAAAAACGCGCACCCGAGCGATTCACCAAGACCTCGTTGATGCTCGGATTGGGCGAAGCCGATGACGAGCTCGAGCAGTCGATGGACGATGCTCGCGCAGTAGGCGTGGACATCTTTACCATGGGGCAGTACCTGCAGCCCTCCAAACGCCATCTACCGGTACACACGTACGTAACCCCGGCGCGTTTTGCGCAGCTGGGCGCGCTGGCGAAGTCAAAGGGCTTCCATCAAGTGGTCTCAAGCCCGCTGTCCCGCAGCTCCTACCACGCCGAACAGGCCTTTGCGATCTCCTAGCAACCGCCGTTGATCTTCCCGGGTTAAGGGGCGCAAGAAACCACGGGCATCCTCGGGGAGGCGACTTGACTCCATTCTTCCTACGCCGGCCGATCTTCGCGGCCGTGCTGTCACTGATCGTGATGCTGGCGGGACTGATCTTCATCCCGACGCTGCCTATCGCGCAATATCCGCAAATCGCGCCGCCAGTCGTTACCGTGACGGCAAACTATAACGGCGCGAACGCAGAGGCGGTGGAAGCCGCCGTGACGACCCCGCTCGAACAAGCCATCAACGGCGTCGAAGGTTTGCGCTATATCACCTCGACCAGTGCTAACGACGGCACGAGCACCATTACCTGCACGTTCAATCTGGGCATCAACCTGGACATCGCCGCTACCGACGTGCAAAATGCCGTGCAGTCCGCATCGGGTCAGCTCCCCAACGAAGTCAAACAAACCGGCGTAACCGTTACGAAGAATTCCGGGACGTTCATCATGGCCGGCGCGCTGATCTCGCGCAATCCGCAGTTCAATCAACTGTTTCTGAGCAATTACGCGGAGCTCAACGTCGTCAACGCGCTCAAGCGCGTGCAAGGCGTAAGCAACGTCATTATCTTCGGCCAACGGCGCTACGCCATGCGCGTTTGGGTCGATCCGCACAAACTCGAAGCACGCGGCCTAGCGATAAGCGACGTGTTGAACGCGCTCCAGGAACAGAACGTGGAAGTTGCCGCCGGCAGTATCGGCGGCCCGCCGGAGCCGCGCAATCAACCGTATACGATCACGGTTCGCGCCGAAGGCCGTCTGAGCACGCCGCAGCAATTCCAGAACATCATCGTGCGGGCCGAATCCGGCGGCGGATACACCAGGTTGAGCGATGTGGGCCGCGTCGAGCTCGGCGCGGAAGATTACTCCAGCTCCATTGCCTTCGACGGCAACAAGAATGTCGTCGGTCTGGGCATTCAGCAGTTGCCTACGGCGAACGCGCTTCAAGTCGCCGACGGCGTTCGCAAAGAACTTGCGCTGCTCTCGAGCACGTTCCCGGCCGGCGTCACGTATGACATCGCCTTCGATACAACCGATTTCGTCAAAGAGTCGATCCGTGAAGTGGTTTTGACGCTGATCTTCTCGATCGTTTTGGTCGTGCTCGTCATCTTTTTGTTCTTGCAGAATCCGCGCTCGACGGTCATTCCCGCGGTAACGTTGCCGATCTCATTGATCGGTACGTTTGCCGTCATGAAGTTCTTCGGCTTTACGATCAATACGATTACGCTGTTCGGTCTGACGCTGGCAACCGGTTTGGTGGTCGACGACGCGATCGTCGTGATCGAAAACATCGCGCGGTACATTCAAGAAAAGGGCATGGGCGGTACTGAAGGCGCCGCGGCAGCCATGCGTGAAGTGCAAGGCGCGGTCGTCGCATCGTCACTCGTGCTGCTCGCCGTGTTCGTTCCGGTGGCATTTTTCCCGGGCACGACCGGCCAGCTCTATCGTCAGTTCGCGCTGACGATTGCCGCGTCCATCACGATATCACTCTTCGCATCGCTCACGCTTACGCCGGTTATGTCGGCACTGATGCTCACCGGGCAAACGGAATCGAAATGGCGGTTCTTCGTAGCCTTCAACCGCGGCTTGGACCGTTTCCGTTCTTGGTATCGGGGGATCTTACCGAAGCTGTTCAAGCAGCGCGTGCTGGTCGGCGTGCTCTTCCTGGCGGCACTCGCTGCAACGTTTTTCCTGTTCCGCACGACGCCGACGGCCTTTATCCCGGATGAAGACCAAGGCTTCTTTATCGTAACGATTCAACTTCCCGAGGGCTCGTCGCTCTCGCAAGAGCAGAGCGTCTCCAAGCGCGTCGAAGATATTCTGGCCGCGCAACCCGAAGTGCAGCACGTCTTCAACGTATCCGGATTCAGCTTCACCGGAAGCGGCCCGAACCGCGGCATCGCGTTTATTCGGCTGCTTCCATGGGGGCAGCGCGGCGGTGCGAGCCATTCGCTCAACGCGGTGCTCCAACGGGTACAGATGCAATTCTTCGGAATTCCCAGCGCACAGATCTTCGCGTTCAATCCGCCGGCCATTCAGGGCGTGGGTAACTTCGGCGGCTTTCAATTCGAGCTGGAGGACCGCGGCGACGTCGGCTTGCCGACCCTTATGAATACCGCGTACGGGTACATGGGGCTGGGCAACCGTAATCCCAGTCTCACGCAAGTGTTCACCACGTTCCGCATCGATGCACCGCAGTACCAAGTGCACGTCGATCGGGAGAAGGCCAAGAACATCGGCGTCTCGCTCACGGACGTTTTCAACACGATGCAGGTCGATCTCGGTTCGTTTTACGTCAACGACTTTACGTATCTGAACCGTTCGTACCGCGTATACGTACAAGCGGAAGACCCCTACCGGCGCAATCTGCAGGCGCTCGAGTATCTGTACGTTCGCTCGCAAACCGGCGGAATGGTACCGCTCAGCGGCCTGGGCACGGCCACGCTCACGAAATCGGCACCAATTATCACGCACTACAACTTGTTCCGCTCGATTGAAATCAACGGCGCAACGGCTCCCGGCAAGGGCTCCGGCCAAGCGATTGCGGCCATGGAGAATATCGCCTCGCAGATCGATCCGCCGGGCGTGGCCTACGAGTGGTCCGGATTGTCACTCGATGAGATTCAAGGCGGTTCGCTCTCTGCGCTCATCTTCTTTATCGGGATCATCTTCGTCTTCTTAGTACTTGCGGCGCAGTACGAGAGCTTCGTCGATCCGCTGATCGTGCTGCTGGCCGTACCCGTCGCAATTCTGGGCGCGCTCGCGTTCTTAGGCGCTCGCGGCTTGCCGAGCGACGCATATGCGCAGGTAGGTTTCGTGATGCTCATCGGACTTGCCAGCAAAAGCGCGATTTTGATCGTCGAGTTTGCGAATCAGCAGATTCGGGCGGGCGCGGACGTAGTGACCGCGGCTTCTCGCGCAGCGCAAACGCGGTTGCGGCCCATTCTCATGACGTCGATCGCATTCATCGTCGCCGTCACTCCGCTGGTTTTCGCCGGCGGTGCGGGCAGCGCGGCGCGCCACTCGCTGGGAACGGTGGTATTCGGCGGCATGATCGTCTCGACGGCGTTGAACTTGGTGATCACGCCGGTGCTTTACGTGATCATCAAATCGTGGTCTCTGCGCCGGCGTCGCAAGGGAAGCAACGGTGCCGCACCTGCTCCGGTCGATTTGCCTGAGGTGGACTTTTCGCATCCCTAGCCAGGGTTTTGCTGAAGGCAACGGGTAGAGTTGCTCCAACCAATGACCTATTAATTTTTAATAGCGTCACAACTTGGAGATCGATATGCCTGGTTCGTTCGTCCGCTGCTGCATTGCCGTTCTGTGCGGCCTCATCGCAGTGGTCTCGCACGCGCAGGCCGGAGTAACCGGCCCGATGGGAACAGTGGTTTCCGGGGCCAGCTCAGCCATCAGCAGCGCGATGAGCGCAACGCCTTCACCCGCACCGTTCGTCAATGGAACGATCGCGCAGGTTCCTCCCGTAACACAGCAGCCGGTGGGCGGAAACACCGCCGCTGGATTGCCTGTAGGCTTGACGTACACTCTGGATTTTTCGATCGCTCATGCGCTTGGCAACGTCGGCTCCTTCGGCAATAAATGGCTGCACGGAGGAATGGACGCGGTACTGGGCTACGGCTTCGATCCGACCACACGCATCGTCGGAAATTATTACGAGATTCAGCATTATCCGGTCGGTTTTAACAGCGGCCAGGTTCCGTTGTATCTTCCCTCCGGCTTTCCGCCGGCTCCCGGAGTGAATCCAAGTTGCATCGATCTCTCGGGAGCCACGAGCGCAACATGCCAAGGCATCACGCATCCGATCGACGTCACGACAAAAGATAAGTTCGCCCTGTTCCTATTCGAAAAGCTTTTTTCACTTGGCAACGTCGCGGGGCATAGTGTGCCTATCGTCGTCACGCCGACGTACGTCTCGCGCTGGTCGGACGTTGCGGCCTCAAATAACAATCACGACGTCGTTCCCTTCGTCAGTCTGAGCGGCGTGCCGCAGTTCGGCATCAGCACGCGGACGACGCAAGTGTACTCGATCGCCGTAACGCTGCCGTTCCTCAAGACGCCCAAGATGTTCGGAACGTTTACCGCAGCACCGACGTGGCTGGTGCATACAGCCGGCTTGAATCAGCAAAACCACGCGCAGATCTACCAAATCCTTTATCTCCAATATACGCCCACGGCAACCTCGACGATCTTTTTCGAGCCGCAGGTATTGCGAGATTATCTTCCCGCCGATCCCTACGCGCAGCATTTGGCGGCATACTTCCTGGGAGCTTCGCAACGCGTAGGCAAGTACGGATTCGTTCAGGTCGTTCTCAACAGCGGAGGTCCGACGAATTACAGCCCGTACGGCGTCAAACAACTCAATTGCCTGGCGCTGCCATGTTCGGCGAATACGCTTCCCATGGTGGG
>DASRSF010000318.1:0-10888 GCA_035656615.1 Vulcanimicrobiaceae bacterium
GCCATTATGCTAGCCTTTATCGCCTCAATCACGTCGCGGGCGTCATCGTCCGACATGCTCGGATACAAAGGTAAAGAAATGATTTGGCCGCCCGCGCGTTCCGTATTTGGCAATCTATCGGACCCGTAAGCGCGGTAACCCGAGAACTGATGCGTCGGAATGTAATGCACGCTCGTGCCGATATTGCGCGACTTGAGCTCTTCGATAAGATCGTCGCGCGAAATGCCGGCGGCTTGTTCATCCACGCGGATGACGAACATACACCATGCGTGCCGGTCGCCGGCGTTTTCCGGCTGCTTTTGTACGTACAGGCCCGGAATAGATGAAAGCGCGTCGATGTATTGCGCTGCAAGCTCTTCGCGGCGTTGCTGCATCGCTTCCAGTCGCTCCAGCTGCACGATGCCCATGGCCGCCGCAATGTCGGGCATATTGTATTTGAACCCCGGCTCGCGCACGTCGTACCGCCACGATCCGCGCGCGGTGTAGCGCTTCCATGCGTCCTTGTCCATGCCGTGAAGTGCTAGAGCGCGGACGCGGTCGGCAACTTCGTCGTCGTTGGTCACCAGCATGCCGCCTTCGGCTGTGGTAATGTTTTTGGTCGCGTAAAAACTGTAAGCCGCCAGCGCCGATTCGCACCCTGCCCAATGACCGCGATCGAGCATACCCGCTGCATGGGCCGCGTCTTCGAGCACCGTGATCCCCCGCGCGCGAGCCGGTTCGACAATCGTGCGAATGTCCATAGGGCGCCCGGCGTAGGGCATGGCGATGATCGCTTTGGTGCGAGGTGTAATCGCGGCTTCAAAATGTTCCCAATGCGCCGTAAGCGTCTGTTCGTCAACCTCGCAAAAGACCGGTGTCGCTCCAACTTCGCGCGTGCACTGCGCTCCGGCCACGAACGTAAGCGAGGGCGTAACCACTTCGTCACCCGGTTCGACGCCCGCCGCCAACAAGCCGATGTGCAAGGCGGCCGTGCAGCTGTTCACTGCGACTGCATGCTTGGCGCCGGTGAGCTTGGCAAAAGTTTCCTCGAACTCACGGACTTTCGGTCCGGTGGTCAGCCATCCGTTACGGATGCATTCGGCGATAGCTGCCATTTCCCGATCGTCAACGTCCGGGCGGCAGTACGGTAAGAATGTGTCACGCACTGGGAGCGGGTGCAACCTCCATTTGAGCGGCGCGGCGCTCTACCGCGCTTACGTAAACCGGCCCGGCGTTATAGGCCATCACCGTGAGCATGAACGCCATCCAGACGTACTTCATCGTCATGAGATCCGCGAAGATACCGGCAACGAACAGGCCCAGAATCGATGCCTGCAGCGCCAACCGGAGCGGGTAGCGATAATCCGACTCGGCGATAGGACTGAGCAGCCGGAACGTTTGTATCCAGCCCGCCAGAAGCAACGCCAAACCGATAATTCCGAGCTCCACCCCCGCGTTGAGGAATATGTTGTGCGACCCGCGGGAGAAATGCGGATCGAGCGGCTGAAAAACCTGAAGATAAAAGCGATTATATGCTTCCGGGAAATTCCCATAGCCGGCTCCGAACAGCCAAAATTCTTTGAATGCGGCAAAGCCGGCTCGCCAGATTTGCGTACGCCCGGCACCGCCCGAGGAAACCGCCGTTGAAAAGCGGCTGGCGAGTAACGAGCCCGCAACAATTGCCCCCAGGACGCCGCCGGCTGCCCCGAGCCACGCCAGCTGGACGCGGTGCCGGTCGCGAATTAACAAGAAGATGCCGACCACCAGGAAACCGAGCATTGCACCACGCGCCCCCGTGAGTGCAACGGCCGCGAGCATGACGAGCAACGCTAAAATGTACAGCAGTTTTTTGAAAAGCTGGCGGCTCCAAAGGGCACCCACCAGCGCGAGCGAGGCCGGTAAGATGAACGAGTTTCCGAAGTGATCGGGATTGACTTGGCTGCCCTCGTCGGTTTGGATCCAAAGCCGTCCGGTGTGCGCGAACGCCTGTCCGCCATGAAAATGGATGAAGTAAATACCGTACAAACTTGCCAGTATTCCACCCACCAGCGTTGCGGCGACGGCGGCGAATAGCATCTTACTGTTCAACCGCAGCATCGAGGCGACGAAGAAGAGTAAGAACAGCGCCCACGATATGCCGAGCAACCGGAAAGACGCGTCCGTGTCGATCGCCCACCATAACGTCGAGGTCGCCCATAAATAAAAGACGAGCCAAAGAATAGTGACCCGCGGCGGCTGCACTGCCTGCTTGGTGCGGATCATGTAGAATAAGAACGCCGCTGCGCTTGCGATGCCGATAAACTTGGTGACGGTCCCGAAACCGGGCACGTTGAGCAGCGTATCGAGCTGCACCAGCATTCCGTACAGGCTGAACGGGAAAAGAATCGGCGAGACAATCGCGGCGTAGAGCAAGACGGGGCCTGCCGTCAACCCGATGGAGAGAATGGTTCCGGTCTTAGTACCGGCAAGCGAGATGCCCGCAAGGCACGCGAGCAGCCCCATCACGCCGATGAGGACCGCGCCGAAAACCAGGCGCTGCGTCTTCGCCGGGACCCGTAGTATTCCGACCATCCCCGATATTGTACGTATCCGGGCCGTCCGCGCGTGAGTTGGACTTGGACCTTCCATGTGGGGCACTCGGCCCACCGCCCGCGGCTTAGCGGGCGGACGTCATCGGAGGAAGAAGGCGCCGGCCGTCGCGCAGCACCCGCAAGAGGAAGGACCAGTACAACGCCAAGTCGCCCCGCGTGGGCATCAACATGGCGGACAAGCCCAGGCGGGTGGTGCGCCCGAAGTACCAAAATGCTGCCGCCTGTCCGATCGCATAGCCCGCGGTTGAGCCCAGGGCCGCTCCGGTAATGCCCCAGCGCGGAAGCAGAAAAATCGCCACAGCGATACACACGGCGGCCGATATCGCCGCAAGGCGCAGCGGAACTTCGGGGCGACCGAGCTTCAAGGTGAAGTACGTGGACATCGGACTGCCGAGTGAAAGCGTGAACACGCCGGCTAGCAGAATTCGCAGCGCCGGAACGACGGGAAGAAACGCGCGCCCGTAAAGCAGCGCGATGAGCGGGTGGGCAAAAACGAAAAGCACGCCGCAGACGACCAGCGCGACCAAAAGGTTGTTGCGCACGCAGCGCGCCGCCAGGCGCGCGGCAGCTTCTGCCTGGAGTGCACCGATATGCGGCGAAGTGACGAGCGCGGCCACCTGGGTCGGCACCAGCAAACTTTCGGCTGCTGCAATCGCGACCGTGTATAAGCCGAGATCCGCCGGCGTTGCCAGGATCGCGACGATATACACATCGGCGCGGTAGTTCAGCAACGACACCAGATTCACTAAGCCGACCTTTACGGCGAACCGCATGAACTCGCGCGAGCTTACGGCCTGGTCGCCCTCGAGCGTACGGGAATGGCGAAAAACGGCGACTGCGGCCACAAGGGCAATCGTCCAATTTGCAATCAGCCATGCGGCTATGGCCACCGAAGGTTCGCGCGCTACTAAAAACAGTCCGATGCTCATCAGCACGAGGTTGAGTACCGTGACCGCAAAATTGACGCTTGTAAAATAGCGCACACGCTTTACGCCGACCGCGTATCCCATCGCCAGGTTGATGACGGCGGACGGTGGTAAGAACAGCAGCGCGGCGAGCAGGGTGTTGCGATGGCCCGAAAAGAGTGTAATCGGCAAAAGGGCCAGGGCGCCTACCGCGATGTAAGCGGCGGCCGTAATCAGCGCGGGCTTCAGTATGGCGGCTCCGGGCCGGCGGTTAAGCAGAAAATAACTTAAAGCGCTATTGAGCCCGCCGAACGCGGTAACCACTAAGCCGGCTTCAACCGCAGGTAAAGAATAGAGCCCCTTGCCCGCCGGCCCGAGAACGCGTGCGGTAAGTATCCCGAGCCCCGCGGCACATACGATATTGATCAGGCGGACGGCAAACGTATACAAGCCGTCGTACATGACGCGGTTTGCAAGCGTGCGATCAGCCATAACCGCTACCGAACCGGGCTAAACAGCCCGGTGAAATAGCACTTCGCAGATCGTTTTGATGATGAGCGCGCAATCCATCACGACGGACGTGTATTCCACGTAAAAAAGATCGTACGGCAACACTTCGCGCACGTCTTCGGGCGTAAGGTTGCGCTTGTAGTACAGTTGCGCCCAACCCGTAATGCCCGGCAAGACGATCGTGCGTTGCGAATAGGCCGGCAGCATCGTGGAAAACGATGAAGCGAACTCCACCATCTCGGGCCGCGGGCCGACAATCGACATTTTCCCCGCCAAAACGTTGAGGAGTTGCGGCAGTTCGTCTAGGCTCGAGCGGCGTAAGAAGGCGCCCAAGCGGGTGATGCGCGTGTCTCCGGGGCGCACCCAATCCGAACCGGCATCGTTTCGCATAGTCCGAAACTTGAAGATCACAAACGGCGCGCCTTCCCGGCCCACGCGTTCTTGCCGAAAGAGCACCGGACGTCCCGACTCGATAAGAATTGCGATCGCGATAAGGAGCATCACGGGGGACAAGACGATGAGGAGCAAGGCGGCAAGCGTCATGTGAAAGGCGCCCTTGGCAAATCGGTCCGGTGCGCTTTCGCGAGAGGCCCATCCCCGAGGCGTCACGGATTCTATGCCGGCGTGCACCGTGCCGTTTCCCCGTCGCTGCAAATGCAGACGAACGCGAACGACGGATGACCCCAGCGCCGAAAGCGCCAAGGCTAAAAACGTCAGTTGGATTGGGACGTTGCCCACCGTCGTAAGAATTACAAGTGCGGGAAGCGCGGCGAGTAGCACACTCGCGCACGCGTAGTACGCCTCATCGCGCGCGTACACGGCAAAAGAACGCTCGTACTGCCTGCCGTTCCAGCTGATCAGTCCAATGAACGTAACCGTGACCAAAGCCGCGCCGACGCCGTTCGAGGCGGAGCTAAAGGCCAGCAAACAAAGCAGGAAGATCACGAGAATATCACTGGCCGGCAGAACGGTGCGCATTCTGCACGATAGCCGTTCGGGCAAATGCGTGACCCCTTGCCGGGCACGGTCGGCTTGACCGACCGGTATCGCTTGCGTGTCGGTGGTCATATCGCGGTTCCTTCCGCTGCCTGCGCCCGGCGCGATAACGCACGCCGGACATTGAGGAACAGTTTGAACGGTGGGCGTTCAAGCCGAATTTCTTCGTACGGGATCTCCAGCGCGCCCAAATTGTCCTTGAACTTGGCAACCCCCGGCAATCCTTCGCTGGAGCCAAGGTTGTACCACGACATTCCGCGATCGGCAGCAGCCCGCATCAAGGCGAAGTTGAGCGCGTTGCTCGGCCGCAAACGCCCGTACTCCGCCAGCATTGCCGCACTCCAAAAGAAAAACTCGGACTTGCCGTAAAAAACGACGCCGCCACCGATCGCGCGTCCTTCCGCGTGAGCGAACCAAATCTCGACGTCTTTACCGCCGTTGCGTACCAGCGATGCAATAAGTTCTTTCGGTATGGCGGGACGGTCGAGCCCCCAGCGTTTCGCGGACGCTTCGAGCAGCTCGTAATACAGGTTCACGGCGCCCGGATCATCACTGGGTGCACAAACCACGCCGCGGCGTTCAGCCTGCCCCGCCATCCGGCGGAAAATTCCGGCGACTCCCGCGAGCGCGGCGTCAATTCCGTTCGAGAGGTCGACGACGCTTGTCTCGTGCACCTTGGCGCCCGCTGCCGACGGACGAGCGGCCAGCGGCCACGGAATAATGGTCGTGCAGTCCGCGAACCGGCGCAGCTCCGCCACCGCGCGATTGCAATGCGCCTGCGAGGCCGGGGTGCCGTTCTCGGTGAGGAAGCACGTATAGCCGCCCAGCGGGAATGCACGGTATTCGCGCCACGGCAGAACACCGCCATGCATGCGCATTGTGGAAACGATCAGCGCCGGTTCACCGGGCACGCGAATGCGTAAGGGCGCCGGCTCGGCGTTCCCGTAGGTTTGCGCAAGCGATATCGCCCAGGCCGGCCGGGCAAAGAACGTCGGTGCGGGATGTGCGGCGTCAAACGCCCGCCACTCCTGGATAGAAAGATGTTCGATCATGATGGCTCCGCTGCAAGCTCCGGATTCACTCCGGGAGTTGAAGATTCGCTCCAGGCCCGCGCAATCGCGGCAATGCAGCGTTTGGGATTGTATTGCCGGGATACGGCCTGTGCAGCTTCATGCTGCGGTTGTAATTCACCACGCCGGTAGCGCTCGAGCAGGTCGCGCACTTCACGTTCCATATCGCCATAGCTGCTGATATGGCGAGTGAACGGGAAATTCTGCGTCCATAGGACGTGACGCCCAAAAGAAAGCGCCTCGAGCACCATCAGAGCCAGTCCGTCGCGCGGCGTGTAGCGAATGAGGACCGTCGCTTGTTCGTACACGTCATCCAATTTGTCTCGCCAGCCCAGGTTCTGCACCTCGACGCCCGGCGGCGCTTCGATTGTCCCCCCGCCGACCACGATATATCGAACCGGTTCCTCGCGCAGCGCCGCCATCAAACGTTCGAATGCGCGCAGGCCATAAAACGCCGCGCGCGTACGCGGAACGTACAACATAATCGTAAAGACCGGCGGCAGTGGCTTTTCAACGGCATTGGCGTGGCGCGGCGGAAGCGGCGCAATGTGCGGCTCGAACCCCAGCACGCGAAGCTGATCGGCGGTCCAGTCAACCTCCGCCAGGTGCCAGGCATTGCGTGCTTGCACGGCGCGCAAAAGCCGTGGATTTTCGTACAGGCCGGCGATGTCGGAGCCAACCCAATGAACGACGTGTGGTTTACGAAGAATACGTGAGGCTAGGTGCAGCCACCGATCCGTAATCGGACTGCCGATCGTATACCATACGTCGCATGAGGCCAGCGTAATAATCGAGGTGAGGACGTCCATTCGTGAGTTCGTGCGCAACAGCCGCGGTTCCCATTCGGGCGCGAAGGCTTTGGCATATTGCGCAACCTGCGCGCAAAACAGCTCCAGCCCCGATATTGCGACGCGACGATGGGGACGCGCCGGCCGCGCCGCGTGCTGTTTTGCCCCCGCATCCAAACGCGTCGTGAATCGAGCAGCGATATCGCTGCGGGAGAAGTGTTCCAGGACGTAGGCCCGGCCCTCGTAATTGAGCGGCAGCCTTCCGGCATTGTGCAATGATTTCAAGCGGCGAAGTTCGGCAACGACGTCCGGGAGTGTCCGCGCGGTGTTCACGGTCGGAAATTCGTAGTTCCAAACCACGTGGCGGGCACGCGCGAGCGCTTCCAGCACAATCATCGATTTGCCGTCGTGCTCGGGAACCCGTAGCAGGACACTGCACGCATCGATCCGCTGCTGCATGTCGTTGACCATGCCGCAAAACTGAACGTTGGACGGCGCGTCAGCGTCGGCGTCCCCGGCCCCGACGACGATGAATGGAACGTCCGGTAATGCGCGTGCGGCCTGGTAGACCAGCGCCGATCCGTAAAATTCGCGTCTAGGTTCGGGAAGATAGGTGATGACGCGAAACTGAGCGGGAAACGGTTTTACCGGGCCGCCGGAACGAACTGCCGTAACGGGCAAGTAATCGGCATGGACCCCAAGCGCTCTCAATTCGTCGACCAGCCACGGACCGTCGCTCAAGTTGATGAATCCTTCCTGCTTGATCGTTTCTAAATGGATTGGGTCCTCTTGCGCTTTGAGCACGTCGCTGCCGGCCCAAATGATGAAGATGGGAACGTTGGAACTTCGTGCGGCTTCAACGAGTGCCGTATCGGGCGAGGGACCACCGAACGAAATGAGGGCGTCCGCCTGGCGCACCGCAAGGATTGCGCGCAACATTCCGTTACGCGAATTTGGGTAGGCGCGCAATCGCCAGACCTTCGAATGCTGGTTCACCAGGTCTGCTAAAAAGCGCGCGTAGTAATCGAAGCCGACCACGACGGCGCGGCGTTTGTTCATCCGGCCGTCCGCGCTAGTTGCGCAAGGTCTTGTGCGGTCAGTGGACCGGCGTGCTGCCAGCGAATGATCCCGCTTGCGTCCACGAAGATCGTATTCGGAATCATTCTGGCGCCGAGCACATCATGCGTCACGTTGCTGCGATCGATATAGAGCGGATATGTGATGCCGAACTCGCGAGCAAAGCCGGCTACTTCGTTGGCGCCTTCCTCTTGGTCGATGCCGATAACCAGCACGCCCCGGTGCTCCAGGTGTTTGGCCAATGCGCAGAACGCCGGCGTCTCTTGGCGACACGGGCCGCACCACGTCGCGAAAACGTTTATGAGGGTCGGGCGCCCGCTTGCTGAAAGCGTGGCCGGGGAACCATTTAACGTCGCAACCGAAATCGGCGTAAAGGCATCGCCTGGATGGAGCAGCCGGCGGTGCGCGTGCCGCTCGTAACGCGCGCCCAGAATAATGAGCGCGAGCAAGGCCACGCCGGCAGCCAGCCGGTATGGACGGAGGAACCTCATAAGGTTGTTGTAGCAGAAACTATGCCGCCGCGCCGTGACCCAGGCGCATATAAAAGGTTGGGACTCCTGCACTAACGGGGTGCGCCGATGACGACCTTTTGCTCAACGTGCCGGGACGATGCCCTCTCACGACCCTGGCCCCCCGCCGCGTACGATAAACGAAAACAGTGGAAAGTGGTGAAATCCTGTGTTACGACATGCCCATCGGTTCGTCGCACCCCTCACACTTGCGCTCCTTACGGGCGCATGTCTGCTCTCGCCGCAAAGCGTAGCGGCGGCGGGCACGACGATTCATGCGGGCGATCAGCTTAGCGTACAAGTTTACGGCGATCAGGGCTTAACGCAGAACGTTACGGTCTTGGATGACGGCACGATTGCTTACCCGCTTATCGGGCAAGTGCCGGTTGCCGGCAAGACCCCTGAGCAGGCGGCAGAGTTACTGAAACAGCGCCTGCTTAAATATGTGCGTCACCCGGTCGTAACCGTTGCGATATCCCAGCTGGGCCAGCCCAACGTTATGGTGCTCGGCGACGTTAAGAATCCCGGCAAATACCAACTTCGTTCGGATGCGCGTCTTTCCGACGCCATCGCGGCGGCCGGAGGTTTGGCCCAGGACGTCGACGGCGACTATCCGATGGCTCGCGTATCAAATCCGGCAGGGGCCGTAACGCAAGTGTCACTGCAAAAACTTCTTCGCCAAGGCGATACGTCGGCGGACGCGCCGCTGACCGAAGGCGACGTCGTGTACGTCCCCGGCCCGGTGCAGTTCTTCGTAAACGTCTCGGGCGCCGTTGACAAACCCGGACCGGTCCAAGTCAATCAAGGCGATACGCTCGCCATTGCTATCGCTAAAGCCGGTAACAGCGCAAATTCTCAGGCGGACCTGAACCACGTCCGCTTGATCCGCACGACCTCCGACGGCAAGCAGGTCAGCCAGGAGATCAATCTCTACGACACGTTGCAGTCCAACGACAAGACCGCCAACGTCGCACTGCAAAAAGGCGACACGATTTACGTGCCGCAGATGAAACAAAAGTCGAATGTCGGGAACTTCATGAACGGATTCTTGTACATCCTGACGCGCTTTATCCCGTAACGCAAACCGGAGGAAACAAAGCTCATGTTATCGTTGCCCGCCGGGCAAACCGTGGGACCCGTACCAACGGAAACCACACAGCAACTCAACGGCATCCTGCGAACGATGCAGCGCCGCTTCCGGCCGATGCTGGTGATATTCTTCGGATTCATCGGGCTGGTTATCGCGTTCTCGTTGCTCCTGCCGAAAAGCTATACAACGGATGTGAAGCTTATCGCAGGCAACTCCAGTGCCGCACCCTCGGGCGATAACGCGAACAGCGAGCTACCCGTGCTGAATGCACTGCTGGCAGCCTCCGGCGTTCAGAGTGCCGAGACATACGTAGAACTCTTCCAGGAAACGCCGGTGGCTCAACAGGTCGCACGTAACCTCGGTTTGCACATGAGTCCGCACGCGCTACTGCAGCACGTCACCGTCAAACCCGTGACGAATACCTCGATCATCGACTTAGCCGTGACCTGGTCCAGTCCCAAAACGTCCGCGCAGATCGCAAATGAGTTCGGCAGCGTCGTGGTCGACCGTCAACGTCAACTCGTCTCCTCGCAAGCGCAGCAGGCTATCGATTTCCTGAGCAAGCAACTTCCCACGGCTCAAGCGACCATGCGCAGCGCTCAAATGAAACTCGCCAACTTCGAGGCCTCGCACCACATCGCCGACATCAACGCGCAGACGCAGTCGGACATTGCCGCGCTGGCCACGCTGGATGGAAAGATCGCTTCCACGCAAGCCGACCAGCAGCAGTCGCGCGCGCAACTTGCAAGCGTTCAATCACAGCTTTCGCGTACGTCATCGACGATTACCGGCGGCACGACGATCGCGACAAATCCGGTCGTACAGCAACTCGAAACGCAGCTCTCACAGGTTCAGGTTCAGTTGAAGACGGCGGAGCAACAGTATACCGAGCAGCACCCGCAGGTCATTGCGCTCAAACAGCAGGAAGCCCAGCTGCAGAACGAGATCGCGCGGCAACGTGAAACCGTAACGGCCAGCACGAACACCGTTCCCAATCCGCTCTACCAGCAGCTGCAGCAGCAACAGGCGCAATACCAATCGCAAGTCGCGGCAGATCAAGCGCAGATCGGCGAGCTTTCGCGTCAGCGTAACGAGATGAACCCGCGATTGGCCAATCTCCCGGGTCAGGCGGCCGTCCTTGCGGACCTGCAGCGTAATTCGCAATCGGCGCAAGACGTCTACACGGCACTGCAGCAAAAATTCAACAATGCCAACATTGCCCGCGACACGGCGCTGAGCGACGTGACGATAACCCAGCCGGCAACGCCGAACAGTGCAAAAGTCGTTCCGGACCTTTTCCTCAACGTGCTTCTGGGCATTGTGCTGGGCCTGACGCTTGCAATCGTCGGCGCGTTCGTCATCGATTATCTTGA
>DASRSF010000319.1:0-4065 GCA_035656615.1 Vulcanimicrobiaceae bacterium
GGTCGCCGTGGAGGGCGCCATGCTCACCCCGGGCGCCATTACCATAAAGTAACCTTCTGCCTGGGTGCAACTGTGCCGGAGTTTGGGGTATTCTGAAGCTCTAATGCGGCGACGCTACATCGCGTTCAACATGTCCAAAATCCCCGACGGCTGTTGTCAGAGGAGCTTTATTTCGTAATGGCCTGTACGGCGTATTCGCCAAATCTCACGGCTCGCGAGCAAGCGCAGTACCTTTATGAGGCGATCCCACCCGGACTCTTCAAAGCAGAGAACGAGGAAGAACGGATCCCCTGGCGCATCAGCCCCGAGCCGTTCGCATTATCCCCCGCAACTCTGGAACGCATCACCCTGATCGGCAACGATCTCCTCGCGTTCTATCGCGCCCTCAACGCCCTATACAATCGCAGCGCCCGCGGCACCGCGCCCAGCTTCATCGCAGAATATCTGGACCAAGGTAAGCCCGAGCACATCATCCGCTTGTCGCGCCAAAACCGGTTCAAGCAGGATCTTCCCGGCGTGATTCGTCCGGATTTGATTTTGACCGAGGACGGGTTTTCCGCCAGCGAGTTGGACAGTGTGCCCGGCGGCATGGGCTTCGTCGGCGCGATGGCGGAGGCATATTGCCAGCTCGGCATGGAATGCGTCGGCGGCCCGAGCGGCATCCCGGCCTCGTACGCACATATGCTGCAAAACATTACCGGTAAAGAGAACTCCACGGTGGCGATCGTCGTCTCCGATGAGTCCGGCGATTACCGCCCCGAAATGCGCTGGCTTGCGCAGACGCTTCAACGTTTGAAACTCACCAATGCGCACGTCTGCCGCCCGCAGGATCTGATCTTCACCGAAGAAGCGATGTTCGTAAAAATCGGTGAGAACCGCGAAGAAAAGATCGACGCGATCTATCGCAACTTCGAACTGTTCGACTTGATGAACGTCCCCAAGCAAGAGCTCATGCTTTACGCCGCGCGTCACAATCGCGTTCACATGACGCCTCCGCCGAAAGCGCAGCTCGAAGAAAAGCTATCGTTTGCGCTGTTTCATAACCCCGCCCTGGAAAAACTGTGGCTGGCTGAATTAAGCAAAGACGTGTACGCACGCCTGAAGACGCTCTTCCCGCAAACCTGGATCATCGATCCCCGCCCGCTTCCACCGCAAGCCTTCGTCTTCGACCTGAAGGCCGCCGGCACGCCGGTAAGCGACTGGATGCAGCTGGGCGAGATCGGAAAGAGCGAGCGAGACTACGTCGTCAAACCGTCCGGCTTCTCCGAGCTCGCATGGGGCTCGCGCGGCGTGCGCGTTGCGAATGACTTGCCGAAAGACGAATGGATCGCCACGCTTTCCGAGGCTCTGAACGAGTATCCGAAAACGCCGCGAATCCTTCAACGTTTCCACAAAGGCAAACGGATCCGCCAGCAATACTTCGAGCGAAAAGCCGACGAGGTCCGTACGTTCGACGGCCGCGTGCGGTTATGCCCGTACTATTTCATCGCCGGGGATACCGTCGAACTCGGTGGCATCCTTGCAACCGTTGCGCCCGCCGACAAGCGCCTCATCCACGGCATGTCGGACGCCGTGATGGCCCCCTGTTTCGTTAAGCCGGATGGAAACTAGCCGCTTTGCAATGACAAAGTGGGCCACGGAGGATCAGCGGGCTAGCGCAGGGCTGATTAGCGAAGGCGTTTGATCGTAACGCCCTGAGCCGGAACGTCGACTTCGTCCACGAGTAAGGTCGCGGGATCGTACCACACCGTGATCGCCATCATTGTGTTGAATGACATGGGTGCGTCGCCTGCCGGGACACCGGCCGGCCGCGCGGGTTTCATTGCGGGATCGACGGCGAGCGGAATACCTTGGCCGTACGTCGGAACGACGGCAATAACCGGCGTGCGATTCCACGCCTGCATTTGCGCCGGTAGCGCGAAGAAACCGGTGAACGAAACCAGATCGAGCAGCACGAAATGTTTCGCGTCGGCGACCAGGTCGTATTTTTTATTGACGTCGCCGGTTTGCGTCGCTTCGCTAGCGGTAAATGCAACGGTCGACTTCATGTTCCGCGAATCGCCCAGGGATGCCGTTGAACTATACTGAGCGGGTGAAAGCGTTGCATCGAGCGTCAGCGTGTCCGCAATCGAACCATTCTGGCCGTTCATCGAGCCGGTTCCGCTTTCGTTGAGCGTCACGCCGGCATCCGAATGCTTGACGGTAATCGCCGTTTTGGCAATCGACGTGCCGTTGAGCATCGACGTATAGGAATACGTGCCATCGGGCGGCGACAGCGGTGCCGCTAGAGCGAGGCTAAGGACCAACGGGATCATGCGCTAACCTTTCTGTGGCTCCGGACGGCATCGACCAGAGCATCAATCTCTTCTGCGGTATTGTAACCATGCGGAGCGACCCGGATACCGCTCGTGCGATAGGTTGTGACGATGCCCTCACGCTGGAGCGCTTTGCCCAAAACGACCGAGTCCGCGGACGGCAAGCGAAAGGTCACGATTCCTGAACATACTCCGGCCTCGCGCACTGATGCAATCTCGGCGCCTACGGACGACAACCCTTCCACGAGGCGATCCGTCAGCGAAAGAACGTGTTTCCCAATCGCTTGGGTTCCGGCAGCGCTCAGGACGCCCATGGACTCGTAAAGCGAGAGCGCGCCCAGAAAATTGGGGGTGCCGGCCTCAAACCGGCTTGCGTCAGGCGCTTCATCCTGGTCGTAATTGAGAAAATCCCAAATGTCTGCGACCGAACGCCAGCCGGGGAGCGCAAGCTCGAGCCGATCGAGTACGGCCGGAGCGGTGTACAGAAAGCTGACCCCTTGCAAGGCCAGGAGCCACTTCGCTCCGCCGCTATACAGCGCATCGATATTTGCGGCTTGAACATCGAGCGGGAAGGCGCCCAAGCCCTGTATCGCATCAACGCACAGCAAAGCACCACGCGCATGCGCGACGTCCGCCAGTGCTGCCACATCGTGACGATAACCGTCGCCGAACGAGACCCACGACACGGCGACCACGCGGGTTCTGGGCGTAATCATACGTTGCAGGACCTGCGGTGTAAGGCGTTCGCGTGCCGTTTCAACAAAGCGGACGTTCACGCCGCGCCGCCGCAGCGTCAGCCAAGGCAGCGCATTTGCCGGAAATTCGTTGTCGGGAAGGATTATTTCATCACCGGGTTGCCACGGCAGTCCGGCGGCTAAAACCGTTGCGCCGTCGGTCGTGCTTCGCAAAAACGCGACGCTTCCGGGGTGACCGCCAATAAAGTGCGCGACCGTGTCGCGGAAACGCGGCATGCTTAATTCGTAGGAAGCCAAGCGGGCGATGCCGCCTGTCGCATGCGCGTCGATAAAACGATGCAGGGCCTCTCGCGTAGGGAGTGGCAACACGCCGACCGCCGCGTGGTTCAAATATGCGTACTGTTCGGTGACTGCGAATAACTCGCGCGCGAGCGGCGTCAAACCCGGCCGATCATTTCCTTTGTATGCCAAGCAATGTTGTTCGCGCGGTCCCCGACGCGTTCCAGCGCCGCGAGTACGAACAGCATACGAGTGCCGGCTTTCACCATCTCGGGATCGGATTGCATCTCTTCCTGAAGCGCTTTTACGCCGCGCTTGTAGAGACGATCCACTTCATCGTCTTCTTCAATGACTTGTTCGGCCAAATCCGCGTCCCGCTCAGTATAAGCGCGCATCGCCTCGAGCAGGATAGCGTGTGCCACTCCTGCTATGCGGTCAATCTCTACGCGGGCCGGTCGGAGCGGCACGTCGGCAAGTTTGATGCCGTGCTTGGCAATATCCACCGCGTAGTCGCCGACCCGTTCCAAATCGGTGGCAATTTCAAGCATGGCGGCGATCTCCCGCAGCTCTCCCGCCACGGGCTGCTGGCGCCAAATCAATTCGATGCACGCGGCCTCGATTTTGCGACGCAAGTCATCAATGATGTCGTCCCCGGCTACGACTCGGGCACCGGCGGCTGAATCTCGCCTTTCCAGTGCCTCGACGGCTATACGAATGGCGTCGCCGACCAGGGCGCCGAGGCGAACAACGTCCAGACGGGTTGATTCAAGAGCTTC
>DASRSF010000320.1:0-3018 GCA_035656615.1 Vulcanimicrobiaceae bacterium
ACCGCCCAGCGGTCGCGATTATATCGCACGCTATACGCATCCCATCTCCACAGGCACGTTCAATCGCTGCTACGCAACACGCGTACGCAACAACGTTGCGTCTTTTCATTACACCGCGCCCGATGCGCCGGGCGGCGCTGCGTTTCAGAAGATCATTGTGCTACGCGGGTCGCGCTCCATCGACGTATCAACCAGCGGCCATGTGCGGGGCAATGAACGTCCCCAACAACTCACTTCATTTCGCCTGGCGAGCAGCACCACCATAGTACATGCCGCGAATGGCTTTGCGCTCTACGAGCCAAAGAGCAAGCGCGCATTTCTCGTGGCGTGGAATTCGCGGGGTGTGCAGGCCACGCTTGAACGGCATGCAGCTGATGTATTGCTCACCCTCACATATGCCGGCGGCCGGCGCGTTCTCACGCGATTCGACGTCGAGCCGGCCGACACGCCTGCAGACGCGCAGGCCGCTCTAACGGCGTTCGCGAATCGGCCGTAGGCCAAACGCTGCGGGGAAGTGGCGGAACGGTAGACGCAGCCGCCTCAAAAGCGGCCGGGCACAACCCGTGTGGGTTCAAATCCCACCTTCCCCACCAATACCGTTAAACCGACGTGGACATGCGCAACGCGCTCGATACCGTAGCCTCGACCACGACATAACCTCGATGCCGTACCGGCGAGGCCGGTGTGCGCCTCGACTGCGCTCGGCAGTCCTTCGACAGGCTCAGGATGACAATAGTGCGCTCAGCATGACAATTGTGCGCTCAGCATGACAATTGTGCGCTCGGCATGACAAAAGTGCGCTCGGCATGGCGGTCGTGTTGTGAGGGTGACGGCGTAACGATTTGTCATGCTGAGCTTGTCGAACCACGGCCGAGCTTGGCGAGGCCAACGTGCGCTTCTACTCCGCTTTGTCATGGTGAGCTTGTCGAACCACGGCCGAGCTTGGCGAGGCCAACGTGCGCCTCGACTGCGCTCGGTGGTCCTTCGACAGGCTCAGGATGACAATAGTGCGGTCAGGATGACAATTGTGAGCTCGGGATGACGATGGGGCGCTTGGTCTGGGTGGAATATGGGTTTGGAAGAATGCGTGTGCAGGTGACCCAGTTGGGGCGATGGTAACTAGCATCTTATACACCGGCGATGATGGAGTTTCACCCTATTGCCAGAACCGGTCATCATTGAACTGCCGCAGAAGGACTACGATATCTACAATACGGACGCGCTCGTAGAGGCGGTCGCGCCGTCGTTGCTTCATCGTGAAGTCATTCTGGATTTTCATCGCGTTCATTATCTGGACTCTACGGCTTTGACCGTATTGGTTCGCTTTCGCAAGCGGCGCGCTGAGATGGGCTTCCCGCCCAAGCGCTTTATTCGCGTCTCCGATCGTATACGAATGGTGCTGCGCGTCAGCCAGCTCGATAAAGTGTGGCCCATCTGTAACAGCGTAGAGGAAGCAATTGCCTCATTCGAGGACTGAATGCAGCCAGAGATAGAATTGATCGATCGCGTCTCATTTCAGCGTGAGCTTCCACGTTAGCGCGGACTGCCTTGAAGCGACCGGCACAGCGGGCTCGGTCAGTCACCGGGGATCTGATGGCCGTTTTGCGGAGCTTCACCCGAGTTCTCGTCGGGCGGCCGTGTTTCGCTTGGTTCTTGGGCGGCATTCTTATCGATGAATCCGCGGACCGAGCGATATTGGCTGCTGTCCTCCAGATGTTCATCAATTCGCTTCGAGAGTTCGTCGATTTCGAACCGAAGCTCTTCCAGGCGCGCCCGTACCCGAGGCCGACCTTGCATCTTACCTACGTACCCGGTATTAGTACTACTAACCATGCGGCTGAAGGCATGTATAGGAGGAAACATCAAAAAAGAGGCGACGGTTAAGCGTCGCCTCTTTTATCACCGCCGGCAGTCGTTATGGTGTAATGGTTATTGTTCCAGTCATTCGTGAGTTGAAGTGGTAGACGCACCCGTAATGATATGTTCCGGCTTTGGTGAATTTAATGCGGAAACGGTCACCTTTGTGAAGCGTTCCGGAGTTCACGATCTTCGATCCGTCGTAAAGCGTTACACCGGGAAACGCTACGGCATTTACCGGTGGATCGGGATGCATCGTAAAGAACGCATTCGGCGGCGCAAAGGTCACGGTGTGGGGTTCGTTGTCGCTCAGATTTTCAAACGTTAGCGTCGTATTGACCTTGAACGTGAAGCTGCCCTCACGTGCAATAACGCTATTGCTGGCATTTGAGGAGTCTACAAAACGCAATACCGTTGATTGCGTAGGCGGTGCGCTGCTCGTCAAACCGGGCGCGATCCCCGCGCCTACGGTCGTTCCCCCGGTGGCAAACGGGAATAGCGCCACGGAACGCTGGCCTGCGGCAAAATCCGCCCAGCGGTCGCTAGCGCTCGCGCTGTTGTAATACGCTTGCGAATGGGGATACGCTGCACCGGCTTTTTGCACGATAACCGTGCCGACCATCGCGGGCTCGTGGAACAGGCATAGAATCCTGTAGGTGCCCGCCTTGGGGAAGTGCAGTGTAAATAACTGCCCGCCGAAAAGTATTCCGGAGTTTACGTATGTAGTTCCGTCAACGGTCGTGCCGCCGGCCGGCGCGAGATCAGCGGGATCGTCCGGCGAGGGAACGGGATGTCCAGGCGGAACGAATGCAACCGTATGGGCGTCCCCGCCAAAACCGCTGGCGACGCTGTACGTTATCGAGTCACCGGCATCAATCGTAATCGTGTTCGGATAAAAATCAAGATTCTGAACCGCGTACGAAATCGTCGAAGCTCCCGTGCCGACCATCCAGTTGACGGACGCGGCTGCGAGCGCTGACGAATTCTGCGCCCTCGTCTGCGCGGTTTGAGGGAGAACCGAATGCGAAGCGGGCGAATTGCCGCCGCATCCCGGCAGCATGGCGGCGCCGATTGCCGCCAGTACTAGTGGAAAACGCCAATTCATTACAAGCTCCTTCGTGTAGCAACGAAAACCGTGTCTGCTGAAGGGACGCTCGCCCG
>DASRSF010000321.1:0-3945 GCA_035656615.1 Vulcanimicrobiaceae bacterium
GCCGGCATCAGACCGGCCATAACAGCGGCGTCATCCACTCGGGCATTTATTATGTGCCCGGCTCGCTGAAAGCGCGGCTCTGTACCGAAGGCCGCAGAGCGTTATGGCGCTACTGCGATAGCAAAGGCATTGAATACCGGCAGGTCGGCAAACTTATCGTCGCAACCGACGAGAGCGAGCTGCCGCGTTTGCAAAGCCTGTGGGAACGCGGTCAGGCAAACGGTATTGAAAATCTCGAAATGCTGGACGCCTTGGGTATTGCCGAGCGCGAGCCGCATTGCCGCGGCATCCGCGCAATATTTTCCCCGGTTACCGGCATCGTCGACTATGGCGTGGTCGCTAGATCATTCGCCGACGACATACGCGAGCTGGGCGGCGAGATCCAGACCGGCCATCATGTCACGGCGCTCGAACGCATGAATGGACGTACGCTCGTGCGCAGCACCGGGGGTGACGTCGAGGCGCGGTTCGTGATCACGTGCGGCGGCCTGCTCGCGGACCGGCTGGCAAAAATGACCGGCGGCCGCAGCGACCCCAAGATCGTGCCGTTCCGCGGCGACTATCTCATTCTCAAGCCGGAAAAGCGCTATCTCGTCAAGGGAAACATCTACCCCGTTCCGGATCCAGCCTTTCCGTTTCTGGGCGTGCACTTCACACCGCGAATGAACGGGGACATCTGGCTTGGACCAAATGCCGTCCTCGCGTTCGCGCGCGAGGGCTACAGCTTCACGACGATCAACGTCCCCGACCTGATCGAGTCGTTGACGTATCCGGGATTCATCAAACTTGCCGGAAAGTACATGTCCATCGGCATGGGTGAGATGTATCGCGACATCGTCCGGAGCGCATACGTCAAGGCACTGCAGCGTTATATCCCCGAGCTGCGCGTCGAAGATACGCTTGCCGGGCCTTCGGGTGTGCGCGCGCAGGCGATGAACTCCGACGGTTCCATGGTCGACGACTTTGTGTTCGAGGGCGCGGAAGGCGTCGTGCACGTTCGCAACGCTCCCTCACCGGCGGCGACGTCATCGCTCGCTATCGGCGCGTATATCGCCGATGACGCCGATCAACGCTTTGCCCTGGGAACCTCCGCTGCCGCGGTATAGTCTTTCACCAACGTGGGCAGCCGCTACGCTCTAAGGCACGCGGTGCGGTAGCAGCGAGTCGACGAAGCGCTTTACAGCATCCGCGGCTGTTGCGCCTCGTTTGCCGGCGTAGGCGTCGATCAGTGCGCTGCCGACGATCACTCCATCAACCAGCGGCGCGATCTCTTGGATCTGGTTCGCACTGCTGATTCCAAATCCGAGGGCGAGCGGCATTTCGGTGACCTCACGCAGCATCATTACCTGTGAGCGCACGGGCGCATGGTCGAGGGCGCGTCCGGCGCCCGTTACGCCCAGGCGCGATACGATATAGACAAAGCCGCGCGACGCCGCCGCCAGTCGCGCGGCGCGTTCGCGCGGCGTCGAGGGCGCAATCAACAGCGGCATTGCCAAGCCGAAGCCGTCAAACGCTTCGCGGAGCTCAACGCTTTCTTCGAGCGTGACGTCCGGGACGATCGCACCTGCAGCACCGGCCTGCGCCGCGTCGCGAGCAAACGCATGCGTTCCATATTGGTACACCGGATTGAAATAGGTAAAAAGAACGATGGGCGGCAGACGCGCAGCCGTCTCCTCAACCAGCTGCAGTACGCGCGTCAATGTCGCGCCGCCCGCTAGACCGCGAACGCCTGCCGCTGCTATCGTCGGCCCGTCGGCCAAGGGATCGCCATAGGGAATACCGAGTTCTATCGCATCGGCGCCGGCCGCTTGGAGCGCGTGAAGTATCCGGCGCGTCGTGTCCATATCGGGGTCGCCCGCCATGACATACGGAATGAACGCGCACCGGCCCGGTTTAAAAACGCTTCGTAACCAGGCGTCACCGCCGCTCATGGTTCCAGTGTCCGAATTTGCGCGATATCCTTCTCGCCGCGTCCGCTTAGATTTACCAAAATAAGATCGCCGGATCCGCGCTGGGCCGACAATTGTTTCGCGAACGCCAACGCGTGCGCACTCTCCAGCGCCGGGATAATTCCCTCGGCACGAGAGAAGTCAAAAAAGGCCTCTACCGCTTCTGCATCGGTAACGGACACGTACGCGGCGCGTCCGATCGATTTCAAATATGCGTGCTCCGGCCCAACACCCGGGTAATCGAGTCCCGCACTTATCGAATGCGTCTCCAGAACTTGCCCTTGATCCGTTTGTAACAAGTAGGATCGCGAACCGTGCAGCACGCCGACGCTCCCCGCGGTGATGGCCGCGGCGGTGCGACCGCTGGTTAGACCCTCGCCCGCCGCCTCGACGCCCCAAAGAGCGACATGCGGTTCGTCTAAAAACCCGGCGAATATTCCCAGTGCGTTGCTGCCGCCACCGACGCATGCCACCACATCGGTCGGCAGCCGGCCGAACTGCTCCAGACACTGAGCTCTGGCTTCGGTTCCAATTACTTTCTGGAATTCCCGAACCATGTACGGATACGGATGCGCGCCGACGACGCTGCCGATGACGTAAAACGTATCGTCTACACGAGCGGCCCACTCGCGAAATGCTTCATTGGTTGCGTCTTTGAGCGTGCGGGTGCCGCCGCTAACGGGGTGCACGCTCGCGCCGAGCAGCTGCATGATGTAGACATTGAGCGCTTGACGCTGGACGTCGAGTTCGCCCATGTACACGTCAACGGGGATGCCGAACTTTGCGCCGACGGTTGCCGTCGCGACGCCGTGCTGCCCGGCTCCGGTCTCGGCAATGATGCGCCGCTTCCCCATTCGCCGGGCCAGCAGCGCTTGCCCCACGGTGTTGTTGATCTTATGCGCGCCGGTATGATTGAGGTCCTCGCGTTTCACCGCAAAGCCGCATGCGCGCTCGTTACCGGCGTAGCGCTGTACGGCCTGCAGCGGTGAAGGTCGCCCGACGAAATCACGCAACACCGCATGGTATTCGTCCCAGAATGCTTGATCGGCGAACGCGCGATGAACCTGGGCCTCGAGCTGTTCGAGAGCCGCGACAAGTACTTCGGGAACAAAGCGTCCGCCGAAGTCGCCAAAGTAACCGCGGGAGTCAGGCTGCATCGCCCTCCTTGACAGCCAGCACGAACCGGCGCATCTTCTCCCGGTCCTTTTTATTATCGGTTTCGATTCCGCTGCGAACGTCAACCCCGAACGGACGCACGGCGCGAACGCACGTCTTTACGTTTTCCGGTGTAAGACCGCCTCCCACGATAATCTGCCGCCCTTTTGCAATCGGCGCGACGATCTTCCAGGGAAATGTGCGGCCGGTACCTCCTGATTGACCACCAACGCTCGTGTCGAAGAGCAGAATCGCTCGAGGATGCTCATTGGAGCGCTGCTCGAGTTTGTTGGCCTCGGACTCATCCGGATCGACACGAAGCGCCTTGATAACCTTGCCGTCGAGTGAGGAAACGAATGCGGGCGTTTCCCGCCCATGCAATTGAATGACGAGGTCGGGAAAAATCGCGCGAGCACGCGCAATATCTTCGAGCGAGGGATCGACGAACACGCCGACGGGCGTGATGAACGGCGGCAACTGCTCGGCGATGTATTTGGCGGCGCTTTCGGTAATTCGGCGAGGCGAAGGGGCGAAAATCATGCCGATAGCATCCGCGCCGGTTTCAACGGCAAGCATGGCGTCCGCGACGCCGGCGCACCCGCAAAACTTTATCCTGGTTCTCACCCGGCAACCGGCGCTTGCACCGCCGACTTCATCGTTCGAAGTGCCGCGGCGGGATCATCGGCACGCATGAGGGCTTCACCCACCAAAAAGCCTTGTGCGCCGGCACAAGCCAAACGCGCGATGTCCGCGGGCGCGCGCATCCCGCTCTCACAAACGACGGTCACGCGTTTGGCTTGTGCCGGCGCACAAGGCTTTTTGGTGGGTGAAGCCCTCATGC
>DASRSF010000322.1:0-23303 GCA_035656615.1 Vulcanimicrobiaceae bacterium
CCGTCGACTTGAGCGCAGAGAAGTACCACCCTGCAAAAGAGGTTCGCACGGCAAGCGGTTCGTGCGAATATATCCATTGCAGCTGATCGCGAACGCCGAACGCGTGCACGGATACCGCGACCGCGGCATACGCGGCGACGCTTGCAAGGCTCGCGCCGAACAACGTCCACGTGCCGGTAAGCGCGGTCGCCACCAGCGCCGGCAAAACGATGAGATAGGGCGTGGGCCGCGTGAGCGTAAGAAGCACCGCAGCAATCGCAAGCGTTAGGAGGAGTCCGGGATGGGGACGCTTCATCGCGCGCAGCAATGCTCCGAGCGCGAGCGCCCACCACACCGCTGCCAGCATATCCGTGAGGTCGCTGGCGGCGAGCTCACGCGTAAGCGGAAGCGCCAGCGCGACGATCGAGAGCAACGCGGCAATCCAGATGCGGCCCAAACCGGAAAGCAGCCAAAACAGCGCAATGCCGAAGCCGATGTACGCGAGCGCGGATACAATAAACAGCGACCGGAAACCGGCGAACGGAAGCAAAAGCGAAACCAGCCACGGATAGAGGATGCGGTTGGCGAAGATGCGCGAGCGCGCAAAGGCAACGGACGGATCCAACTCGATGAGATCGTGGTATCGCGGCACAGCGGCCATGGGTGTACGTTCGTAAAAATGCCTGGCGGATAAGGTCGCGTCGCGATCGTTTTGCCCGGCATCCCGCGCGGCGTAGCGCGCATACACGATTCCGTCCGGAGTGTACTGCGGATGCCGTACGACGTTGACCATCACCGCGCCGAGTGCGAACAGCACAACGACGGCTAGCGCCGCAGCGGCCGTTCTCATTTTATACCGCGGCAGCGCCGTGGCATTTCTTATACTTTTTGCCGCTGCCGCACGGGCAAAGCTCATTACGCCCGACTTTGGGCTGGTCGCGATGCGTGGGTTTGGCCGGTTCTTCGCCGTCACGGTTCGTGCGCATGTTTCGCGGGCGCTGCGCGACCGCCGGCTGCGGCAGTATTTGCCCGGTGGGAATCGACTCGAACGCCGGTGCACCAGCGGGCACGAGTGGAGGCTGCATCGGCTGCGCCATCGGACCACCGTCGTTCTGTCCCGGCGGCGGCCCTTGCTCGATAACCACGCGGAACACACCCTTAATCGCTTCGTCGGCGATGTTATTTTTCAGATCTTCAAAGATGCTGTACGCTTCTTTTTCGTACTCAACTCGCGGATCGATCTGACCGTAACCGCGCAAGCCGATACCGGTCTTGAGGTGGTCCATGATGTACAGATGGTCCACCCACATGCGATCGATGATTGGAAGCAGCAGATACCGCTGCTCCACGATGCGCAGAATATCGGGCGTAACTTCTTGCTCTTTGCGCTCGTAAGCGGCGAGGGAAGCGTCGTGAAGAATCCGGCGGATTTCCTCGCGGTCCTTCTTTTGCAAGTCCTCCACGGACAGCGCACTCTTCACCGGAAACACGAGCTCCAACTCGGCGAGAATTTCGTCGAGGTCCCACTCGCTGGGCGGCGCGTTTTCGGGCGCATTTTCTTGAATGGCGCTATCGACTTTGGCGTCCAGCGTCTGCAGCATGAATTCGCGCGAGTCGAACTGCCCCTCCAGGATGGCGCGCCGGTCACCGTAGATCACCTCGCGCTGCTTGTTCATGACGTCGTCGTACTCGAGGACGTGCTTACGAATCTCGTAATTGTGCGCTTCGACTTTGCTTTGCGCACGTTCGAGCGACCGCGTGACGAGCGGCGACTCGATCGGCGCTTCATCGGTAAAGCCGACTCGCTCCATGATGTTGTTCATCCGCTCGCCGCCGAAGAGCCGCATCACTTCATCTTCCAGCGAGACGTAAAACCGCGTCGAGCCCGGGTCGCCTTGGCGCCCCGACCGGCCGCGCAGCTGGTTGTCGATGCGGCGTGATTCGTGCCGCTCCGTGCCGATAATATGCAGGCCGCCTTTCCGCGCGACGCCCTCACCAAGCTTAATGTCCGTGCCGCGGCCCGCCATGTTCGTCGCGATCGTCACTTGGCTGGGTTGACCGGCATCCTTGATGATCTCCGCTTCCTGTTCGTGATACTTCGCGTTCAAGACGTTGCACTCAACGCCTTGGCGGCGAAGCATAGCGGCCAGCATCTCGGATTTTTCGATGGAACGCGTACCAACCAGAACGGGGCGGCCTTTGCCGTGTTCGGCGATGATGTCGGAGACGACCGCGCCAAATTTGGCGTTTTCACTCTTGTAAACGATATCCGAATGGTCTTTGCGGATCATCGGCATGTTGGTCGGAATGATGACCACGTCCAACCCATAAATGTCGCGAAACTCGCGCTCTTCCGTTTTAGCCGTACCCGTCATGCCCGCGAGCCGTTCGTAAAGACGGAAATAATTCTGGAAGGTAATCGTGGCCAGGGTCTGGTCCTCGCTGCGAACTTTGATGCCTTCCTTGGCTTCGATCGCTTGATGAATGCCGTCGGAGTAACGCCGTCCGTACATCAGCCGGCCGGTGAACTCGTCGACGATGATCACCTCGCCTTCCTTGACGATGTACTGCTGGTCGCGATGAAAAAGGTTCCACGCCTTCAGGGCGGCATTGAGCTGATGCGCGAGTTCGATGTTGCGCTGATCGTAGAGATTCTGAATGCCGAGCATTTTCTCGACTTTTGCCACGCCCGCTTCGGTGATAGGGACCGCGTGCGCTTTCTCGTCGACCGTATAGTCTTCGTCTTTTTTCAAACGCGGCAGAATTTGCGCAAACTTTTCGTATAACTCGGTGGGCTCGGTTCCCTGACCGCTGATGATGAGCGGCGTGCGCGCTTCATCGATGAGGATCGAGTCGACTTCGTCGACCAAAGCGAAGTACAAGTCGCGCTGAACCATGTCTTCAACCTGCCAAGCCATGTTGTCGCGCAAGTAGTCGAAGCCCACCTCGTTGTTGGTGACGTAGGTGACGTCGCTATTGTAGGCGGCACGGCGTGCTGCAGGATCGAGATCGTGCTGAATGATGCCCACGGTCAGACCCAGCGCGTTATAGATTGGGCCCATCCATTCGGCGTCGCGGCGCGCAAGGTAATCGTTGACCGTGACCACGTGCACGCCTTTGCCTTCTAGGGCGCGCGCGTATACGGGAAGCGTAGCTACAAGGGTCTTACCTTCACCCGTCTTCATCTCGGAGATGCGGCCTTCGTACAACACTTGGCCGCCCATGATCTGCACGTCGAAGTGGCGCATCCCCAAAGCGCGCTTGCCGGCCTCGCGCACTACCGCAAATACTTCCGGAAGCAGCGCGTCCAGCGTTTCGCCGTTTTCCAGGCGCGCACGAAAGTCCGGCGTCTTGAGCGCGAGCTGCTCGTCGCTCAGCGCGGCCATCTGCGGCTCCAGCGCATTGACCTTTTCCACCGTGCGGCGAAGGCGGGCGATCTCTCGCTCGTTGCCATCGAAAAGCGATTTCAGGAATGCCATAATCTTAGTCCTATACCGTTCGGCGAAGGTCGTGGTTGCGACTGCCCCATCTTAGGCGTCCGGCGTGCTGGAAAGTGGTAAGCGGACGGTGAAGGTCGTCCCTTCCCCCTCGGTCGACTGCACCGCAATGCTTCCTCCGTGGGCCTGCACGATCTTCCGGCTGACGTACAGACCGACGCCCGACCCGGCGATGCCGGTGCTGCGCGCGTTACTGGCGCGGCCGAAACGCGCGAAGACGCCGCCGATCTCGCGTTCCGGAATGCCGATGCCCCGGTCGGTCACCTCGATGACGGCAGTGCCCGATGCCACGGTTACCACAACGCTGATGTCAGCCGCCGAATACTTGAGCGCGTTCATCAACAGATTATCCAACACGTGCGTGAAGCGCGCGGTATCCAGAGTCACCATCACGGGGGAGTCGGGCATCCGGGACGTTATTCGTTGGTCGCCCTGGTTGTGCGCTTTCACGCTTTCGCCGACCAGCACGCGCACGTCCACCGTGACGCGATTGAGTGAGAATCCGCCCGCCTGCGTCTGCGCCAGTGCGACCGCGTCTTCGGAGAGCCGAACCAGCCGCTGCGTCTGCGAGTAAATGGTTTCCACCTCGTCGCGCAGCTCCGTGCGTGAATTCTCCAGCAGCAGTTCGCAGTACCCCAAGATCACGGTCAACGGGCCTTTAAAATCGTGAGCGAGCATTGCCAACAGATCATCTTTGAATTCATTGCTTTCCGAAAGTGCGCGCGCGAGTTCATGGATACGCTCAAAGCTGCGCGCGCCGGCGATCGCCATCTGCAGATGCGAGGCGATCGTTCGAAAATAGATGCGGCGCTCTTGATCGCCCCAATCATATTGCCGGCTTGGGGCTGCGAACACGAGCAACCCCCACAGCGTGCCGTCGATGCGCAGGGGAAGAACGATGCCTTCGCCGGCCCCGAAAATTGCCCGGCGCACTCCCGGCGGAACCTCACCGCTTTGCGTCACCTCCTGCAGTTCAAGCGACGGCATAACGGCCGCGATTTCTACCCGTTCTTGAAAACCGCCGCTGAGCGCCCGGCTCGGCCCGAAGGCGCGGCGCAGCGCAAACGTGCGGTCCACCTCGTAAACCGCGGTGGTGAGATTGACTTGCCGGGATACCGTGACGGCAAAAACCAACAAAACTTCTTCGATGGTTTGCGTATCGCGAAGTGTGCGGACGATGCGTTCGAGCGACTCCGCTCGCGCACGCCGCGAACGCTCCGACGCGTAAAGCTCGACATTTGTGAGCGCCAGCCGCAGATGTGAAGCGACGGCCCGCAAAAGCACCGCGTCGACCGCATCGAGTTCGACGGAGCGATCGAAATAGAGCACCAGCCGAAGCGCCGGCTCCTCGCTGCCGGGAAGGGGTGTTATAACCGCATAATCCGTGGCCGGCGCACCGCAGCGCGCAATAACCCGCGTCGTCCCGCCTGGCGGTTCCTCCATAAGAACTGCGCAGCTCATCGCTTTGAACGCTTCCTGAAGCTTCGGCGCAACTCCGTCGAGAAAACTCTGCCGATCCAGCGGCTTGCGCGCCCACTCGTTGATAGCCGCGAGCAGTGCGCTTTGCGCATCTTCGCGCGAGGTCACGATGGTGCCACCCTTTATGGGGATAGAGCCTCTCCTATCGCGCTTCCCTGGGGAAGCGTGATTGCGGTGTTCGGCGTGACCGTGCCGAACGAACCGGCTGCAAAGATCAGCATCTTACTGCTGCTGTTCGGACCGGTGCCGGCATCGATCACGTACACGTTACCCGAGCTATCCAGCTTAACGTCGGTAGGATCGATGAACGAAGGGTTCTGACTGATGATCACGTGCGAAGGCGCGATATTCAATGCACCACCCGCAAACGGCGCGTTGAACACCAGGACCTTGGGAGCTACGCCCGAGGCAACGCTGCCCGCATCGGCAACGTAGATGTTGCCGGAGGAGTCCAGTGCAATGCCGGTCGGCGCGCGAAGCTGCGTGTTTGTTCCGGCGATCGTCGTGGCCGGTGCAATGTTCTGGGCCGAAGGCGTAGGCGAGGCGGTGGGAGAGGCACTCGGCGAAGGGCTCGGCGAGGGCGAGGGCGTTGAAGACGGCGTCGGCGAGGGACTGGGAAAGGCAAAAATGCTAACGGACGCCGCTCCGTTATTTGAGACGTAAATGTTTTTGCTGCCGTCGACCGCTACGCCGACGGGAACGTTCAACCCGGTATTGCTGCCGCCGATCGTATTCGAAAGACCCAACGCTCCGTAGATCAGAATAGTATTCGGATAGAAACCGCCGGCATTGGTGGTCGCGACGACGTATCCGGAGTTATCAGGAAGCGTCGCGATACCGCGAGGATGCACCGCGCCGTTCAACGGCACGGAGCCGAACGGTAAGACGTTGCCCGTTGCGTACGTTTGAAAAACAAGAATGGACGAGCTCGACGTCGCGGGGTTGTAGTTGGTGACGTACAACTGCTTGTTACTGTTGAAGGACAGGTACTGCGGCCCCGTCATGGTCGTATTCGAACCGCCGATCGCGTACTGCGGGGTTGCGCTGGGGCCGGGCGAAGGCGTAAAAATATCGATCACTTCTTGCGTCGTGTTCGCGACGTAAATCGTGTTCGTGACGAAATTCGGCCCGATTCCGGGGAAGCCGCCGCTCGATGGCGTCGTCGTGCTCGAGCTGCACGCTGCCGCTGCGGCGGCACAGGCGAGCACAAATAATCCAACAGTGAGGCGACGCAGCAACATGGGTTCTCCTTTATCGGTTGCCTGGATACACGGGGAAAGATTTACTTTCCTGGGACGGGCGCGTGGGCCCAATGCCCCGTAGCCATGAAAATGGCAACGAGCACGAGGGCGAACACGATGACGGCTACGGCGGCCGTGAGCGCGATGCGACGCACGTACCGAGGGCGGCTGGACTGAGTATCAATGATCTCTCTTGGCATAACCTCTGCTTCCAGTCTGTCCCCGTGTTCTAAACGGGGCGCTTGGCCGGATGGTTCAATTCATACGGCCGCACACGTGCAAGCAGCTGCCCCACCGTCACAAAGCGGTACCCTGCTTGCTCGAAGCGCTTGACGACCAGCGGAAGCATTTCAATCGTGGCCATTTTGCCGCTGTGCAGCAAAACGATCTCCGGGGCCGTCGCGTGCACTTGCAGGTGCTCGGCGAGCGCCGCCGGTGTAACGCTACGCCAATCCCCGCCATCGTCGGTCCACAGAACGGTCAGGTATCCCAGGGACTGCGCGACTTGAACGGTGGCGACGGTGTAGCGGCCGTGCGGAGGACGAAAATACTCGCGCACGCCGGGATCGTGCACCAGCCCGTAAAGGACGTCACGCCCCTTTAAGATTTCCGCCCGAGTCTGAGCCGCGGATAGCTCATCGAGGTTCGGGTGCGTGTACGTGTGATCGGCGACTTCGTTTCCGCCGGCTTCGATGCGCTGAGTTAACTGCGGCCACTGCTCGGCGTCGCGACCGATTACAAAGAACGTCGCAGGCACGCGTAAACGCGCGAGCTCGCTCAGCAGAATCGGGGTGAAAACGGGATACGGGCCGTCGTCGAACGTGAGCGCAATCAGCCTTGGCCGCGTTGAACGATCCGCGTAGGTAACCCGTTCGTTGAACAAACGCTTGAGCCGCCCTGAAAAAGAGGGCGAGACTTCCTGCTGCGCGTCCATCGACGGCGTAATGATCGCCGGCTCGATATGCGCCGCGTGCAGAAAGACACGGTAGAGGCCATATGCAACCAGCGCGCACGCGATGCACACGGCGATGATTCGGGTGCGTCGGTTCATTGGCTCAGCGTGGAAGCCTGAGCGGTGAGCGCGGCGGCCAGATCTGTACCGACGATCACCGTGACGTCGCTCGTGCCGCTCCCGGCGGGCGCGGCGGTTTGCGTGTCGCTAATCACCGTTACGGTCGCGGCGGGCTTGCCAAGCGCCTGACGTACTTTCAAACCGGCGTATGGGACTTTAGAATGTTCGTGAACTTCGCTTACTGCAGTACCCGACGCGTTGCCGACTTCACCAATCGTAAAGCCCTGCTTGCGCAGCACTGCGGCGACTTTGCGAGCGGCACCCGGGATACCGGAACCGTTTTCAACGTCGACGCGAAGCGTCTGTGGATTGATTGCGGCAACGGCCTGCGCATTGGGCGAAGCCGTTGGCACCGGCGGGTTGAGCAGCATGGAATCCACCAATTGCGCTTTCTTGGTTTCGTCCGGAATCAACACGTCGCCGCCGTCGGCAAGAACTTTGTCGTCGACATACGGCACTTGCTCCGAATGCAGGCCGGATTTCGGCATACGCGCGAATGCAGACGCGAGCGCAAGCTGTTCCTGACGGCTCAGGTTCGTCTGTACGTCACGCGAGAAGACCCCGATCAAGTCGTTGATGTGCAACAGGGTGTTGAAACGGTCGCTCCGCAATTTATTGAGGGCGGCTTGCATGACTTGCGTCTGACGCATGATGCGGCACGGATCGCTGCACCAGTCATGACGAAAGCGCGCGTAACTGACGGCTTGATCGCCGTTCATGTGCTGCATTCCGGGTTTGAAATGAATGTGCAGGTGCCCCCAACTGTCGTCGTAATCGATGGGGCCGTTGGGTCCCTGATGCTTGAGCGCATCCGAATTCATCGGGTTCAGGTCAATCCCGCCGATGGCATTAATGATATCTTTCGTCGTATTGACGCGCAGAACGACATACCGGTCAAACGAGGGAATCCCGAGCCAACTACTTATAACGGACTGCGCCTCACGCACGCCGCCATCGGCCTGCGCCTGATTGATCTTCGCCTCGTTGCCGTTGGGAAGCACCGCATCCATGTCGCGCGGTATTGAAAGCACATATACGTTATTGGTGCGGAAATCCAGATCGACCGCCTTGATGACGTCGCTGCGCGATTGCGTGGAGAACTCTTCATCTTTGTCGTTATAATCGTAGTCCAAGCCTTCGACCAGAACTAGGATGCGGTCTTTGTGAAACACGTCTTGCGGTGAGGGAGCTAGTTGCCCCGTCACGAGCTGAAACGGCGAGCGATGGAAGGCAACGGAAAAACCTGCGACCACAGCAATAAGTCCCGCCGCCACGACCGCTACAACGCGCAGTGCAATTTGCCCGAACCCCAGGTTACCCAACTGCTGTGTGGCCCCTTACCTCGGAATATCCGAAGAAATCAAACGCTCCGGCTCCCGTCAACGTAACCTCCACGAAGTCTCCGGGCTGCGCCGGCCCCGTAAAATACACGCCGCCGTCAACACCGGGCGCTTCGCCCATCGAACGCCCAAACCACGCGCGGGCGCCCAGGGCAGCGCGCAGCGGATCCGCTTTTCGAATCGTTCGGCATTCTTCGGCCAAAACGCGAGCGCGGGAACCGACGCGTGCGGATCGCGCTTTGCCGCTGGCCACCCGCTGCGCCTCGCGCAAGGCAAGCAAACGGCGGCGCTTTTCGGCTGCACTGACTTGGCGGCCCAGCGACGCGCTCGGGGTACCGTCTTCCCGGCTGTACGAAAAGAAGCCCACCCGATCCAAACGCGCTCGTCCGATCCACTCTTCCAAATAAGCTACATGCTCCTGCGTTTCGCCTGGGAAACCAACGATAAACGTCGACCGCATCGTTATCCCGGGCACCCGTGCGCGGAAGTTTTCAATGATTTCGAGGTACCGCTCGCCGTTCCCGGGGCGCAGCATGCCCCGCAGAACCTCGGGGTGCGCATGCTGAAGAGGCATGTCCATATACTTGCAGACTTTGGGCAGCTCGGCCATCGCTTGTATCAGTTCCGTGTCAACGGTTGCCGGATACAAGTACAATAAGCGAATCCATTCCAGGCCATCCACCTCATGCAGTTGCCGCAACAGGTGTGCCAGGCCGCCACGCCGGTAGCCGCGATCGCGCCCCCACATCGACGTGTCCTGCGCGATCAAAATAAGCTCTTTCGTGCCCGCAGCAGCGAGCGCCCGCGCCTCCTTGAGGATCGATTCTTCGCTGCGGCTGCGAAAACCGCCGCGCAACTTCGGAATAATGCAAAACGTGCACGGGTGATCGCAGCCTTCCGCGATCTTTAGATATGCGGTAGCGCGCGCCGTAGTGACGAGTCTTGGAAGAAAATCATGCTCGGGTTCACGATCGAAATGCAGACGAACGGGGTGGTGTCCCGCTCGCGCATCCTCGAGCAAATCCACGATGCCGGCATAGGCTCCGGTACCAACAACCCCGTCGATCTCCGGAATCAAGCTCTGCAGCTGCTCGCCGTAACGCTGTGCCAGACAGCCCGCGACGATGAGCTGCTGACCGGCGCGTTTTCGCTGCGCTTGTTCCATAATGGCGTCGGTCGATTCCGCTTTGGCCGGATCGATGAACGCGCAGGTGTTGACCACGACGGTTTCTGCATCCTCGGTACGCGCAGCCAGTTGCCATCCGGCCTCACCGAGCTTGGCGATCATGACTTCCGTGTCGACCAAATTTTTGGCGCACCCAAGGGAGACGAAGGCGACGCGCTTCACCGGTAGTTGACGAACTGCAAAGGAAGTTCGTATTCCATGGTTTTTAAGGAGCCGATCACTTTCTGCAGGTCGTCGCGGTTCTTTCCCGAGACGCGGATTTGCTCGTCCTGATACTGCGCGCTGACCTTGAGTTTCAGACCCTTGATCGCCTCCATCAGCGGCTTGCTCTTCTCCTTTGGTATTCCGCTGCGTACGTCGATCGTTTGGCGCACGGTATCGTGCGCCGCGGGCTCGACGCTGCCGAACTCCAACGCCTTGATATCGATGCCGCGCTTGACCGCCCTGGACTGGATGATATCCGTCACATTTCGCAGCTTCATCTCGTCATCCGAAATGACGGTGATCTTCGATTTTCCATCGTACTCGATTGACGTACGGCTGTTCTTGAAGTCGAAGCGCCCGGCAATTTCCTTGCGGGCCTGATTGAGCGCATTGTCTAGTTCTTGCTGATCGACGCGCGAAACGATGTCGAATGAAGCCTCACTCATAAAAATATTCCGTTGTGGTTCCTTTAAAGCGCGAAGCTGCGCTCCGCGACGTCACCCGGCCCGCCTAAGGTTCCGACCGTTTTTCCATCGACGGTTATGTGCACACCGCCGGCATTGCCGACGCGTACGAGAGCAGATTTACCGTGAAACGTTCTGGTCGTCCCGGCCGGAAACGTACCCTCAATATTAACATTGCCGTCAACGGTGACGCGCAACCACGAGGGCGCAGTGAGACGGATTGCCAGCGTTTGCGTTTGCGGCAAAAGCGTCGGCGCAGGCCGCGCGGGTCTAGGACTCGCCGGGCGGCTCGCCATGGCCGCGGGACCGCCCCCGGCCGCCACCCGGCCGGCCCCACCGGGAGCCGAGACGTACAGGTAAATGACAAAACCGACCAGACCAAGGGCTACTGCGCCCGCAATCCACAGGAGCGGCCGCAGGCTGTGGGGTTCGCCGCGGGAGGAAATAAGCGGGCTGGGCTGCGGGGCAGCCGTGGCCGCTCCGGTTGCTTGGTTGTATTCGGCGACGGCTTCTTCGGGATCCAGGCCTAAATGGCGGGCGTACGTGCGAAGGAAGCCTCTGGTATAGACGGGAGCGCCGATGGCGCTCCAATTTTCGTCTTCGATTGCCGCGAGGTAGACCGAACGGATACGCAAGTACTCGGCGGCTTCAGAAAGCGTCTGGCCGCGCTGCTCGCGCGCGGCGCGGAAACGTTCTCCCAACGACATCGGAGCTTGGTGTTTGCGCCCCCTTCCTGTTATCCTGTCCAACGGAAATCATGGAAAAGATTCGCGTAATCGCAGCAATGAGCGGGGGCGTCGATTCGGCGGTAGCCGCGGGCTTGCTGGTGGAGGCGGGATACGACGTTATCGGCGTTACGATGAAGATGTATACGCCTTCACGTCCGCCGCACGCAAAGAGCTGCTGCGGCGTCGACGACTTCGACGACGCGCGGCGCAGCGCTGCGATTCTGGGCATTCCGCATTACGTTTTGAATTTCGAAGAAATTTTTCGCCGTTCGGTGATCGATCGATTCGTCGACGACTACGCCGCCGGCCGTACGCCCAACCCGTGCGTTTCGTGCAATAACTTCGTCAAACTGGGGACGCTGGCAAAGTATGCGGATTCCGTCGGAGCGCGCTTCATCGCAACCGGTCACTACGCGCGCATCGAACACCGCGCGGACGGGCCGCATCTCTTCCGCGGAAGCCGCGCCAAAGACCAAGCCTATGCGCTCGCGCAGCTCACGCCGCAACAACTCTCCCGGCTGCTGCTGCCGCTCGGGCCGTACGACAAGGCGCAGACGCGCGAGCATGCCCGGCGGCTTGGGCTGCCGGTGCACGACAAACGCGAATCGCAGGATATTTGTTTTGTCGAGGGCGGCGACTACCGCGAGATTCTGAACCGGACACGCCCCGAGCTCGCCAGCGTAGGCGACATTGTGGACGCCTGGGGTTCGCGCGTCGGCGTGCACGGTGGCGTCAGCGCCTTCACCGTGGGCCAACGTTCGGGGCTTCCGCCAAGCGCGCAGGGGCCGCGGTACGTTACGCGTCTTGACGCCGCAACCAACACGGTAGTCATCGGCCGTGAAGATGAACTGCTTGCAAACGGATTGCGCGCCGACGCCGTAAACCTAATCCGCCCGGAGCGTTTCACGGAGCCTTTTACGTCCGTCAGCGCGATGGTGCGCTATCGCTCCACGCCGGCGAATGCTCGAGCGAACGTACAAGGAGATAGTATCGAGTTAGCTTTTGAGAAGCCGGTGCGGGCTATCGCGCCGGGTCAACTTCTTGCGCTCTTCGAACCGCACGGCGACGAAGTACTCGGTGCGGCCACGATTCAGCAGACGCTTTAAATCAGTAGTAAATTCCGGCGGGGCGAGCGCGAAGGATATCGTTGAGCTCCGCAATGAGCGTCTCGCGCTTGAGTCCGTCCGATGCGGCAAGATACGTAGCGTACCGGGCCTGCAGCAGATCGCTCAGTCCCTTATCGACCAGTTGCCGGCTTTCTTCCGAGGTTGGGTCGCCCGCTCCGAGGGCGGCCAACTTGCCGTCGATGCGATTGGTTTCCAGCAGCCGAAGGATCGTGTACTCGCACGCCGTTCGCCGGTAGACGTTTCGCCGGGAGCGAGATTCCGGAAGCGACTGCCGCGACCGGATAAAAAATCCGTACTCTTCGAGAACGGCAATCGATTCGAAGACCATCGTGGTGCTCAGCAAGCCCAGATCCTTGCGTATCTGCTCGATGGTCGGGTGGCAAATTCCATCGTCGTCCGCCAGCATGATGAGATAAACGAACATGCTTATCTGGCGCGGATTAAGCACGTGGAACAGAAAACCGCTCCACCACGCCGGTATTTGAACCGTCGGCTCACATCGGCCTTGGCCCGCGTCGCGGGATAGTGTGTTACGGACGACGTTCATGTCATCATCCAAATGAGAAAGCCTTCGCGATTTCATAGCTGAGAGCGCTGGTGGGAATAGCCTTTCCAAAGGGGTGCTACCGTGCCCTTCGGACCCAGAGTACAATTATTTGAATCTCGGCGCTTTAGGCTGTGGCTAAGGCTACGTCGTCTCTGCGATTCCAATACGTGTCGCGAATGACCGGTTCAAATCCCGCGCCCTTCACAATTTCTTCCAAATCGCGCCGGCTGGCCTCATTGGTGGAACCGGCGTCGTGCACGACCTGTTCTTCGATAATCGTGCCGCCCATGTCATCGCAGCCGTAAAACAGCGCCAGTTGCCCCAGCTTCAAACCGGGAGTGAGCCAGGAGGCCTGCAGATGTGGAACGTTGTCCAGATACAATCGCGAGATGGCCAAAACGCGCAAATACTCTAGGCCGCTGGCTTCCTTTCCGCGCAGCGGCGTTTTCCACGGGACGTAATACCAGGGGATAAAGGCCGTAAACCCGCCCGTCTCGTCTTGAAGCCGGCGAATAACCTCCAGATGTTCCACGCGCTCGGCGGCAGTCTCGATTGAACCGAACATCATGGTCGCGGTGGTCGGCATGCCGAGCTTCTGAGCTTCACGCATCACGCCGATCCATTGGTCCGGCCGTACTTTGCGCGCGCTGATACGCTTGCGCACGCGCTCCACCAAAATCTCCGCACCTGCCCCCGGGAGTGACTTCATCCCGGCCGATTTTAAACGCTTGAGCACTTCACTGACCGGCATCTGCTCAACCGAGCTCAGCCCGACGATCTCCGAAACGGAGAGCGAATGAATGTCGACCTGTGGAAATTCACGAGCGACCCGTTCAAAAAGCAATTCAAACCATGACAGCGGCAACTCCGGGTTTACGCCGCCTTGAATCATTATTTGGGTCGCACCCTGATCGGCGGCGTGCCGCACGCGCGCCAAGACCTGGTCGTGCGACATCGTGTAGCCTTCTTTGTGCTTTTCCGGGCGAAAGAACGCGCAAAACGTGCAGTGGACGTTGCAGACGTTGGTATAGTTTATGGTGGTGTCAATGACGTACGTAACAACGTTGCTCGGGTAGAGTTGCATGCGCCGCGCATGCGCGGCGGCTCCCAAATCGTGAAGATCCGCCTGCGTGTAGAGTTGCACGCCCTCGTCATATGAGAGCCGCCCGCCCGCGGCAGCTTTTTCGAGAAATTTATTGAGCGACACCGATGACCTCCGGCGTGGCCGGCGGAATCTTGTCGATTGCACCGATGGCATATAGTTCCCGGCAATAGGCGGCTAGGCCCCGCTGCGCTGCCGAATGGTACGTGAAGTTCAGTTTTCCGTAGTAAATCTCATAAAAACCGGGAGGCCGCGGTTTGGCTTCCTGTGCGCGGGCGATCACGGCTTCACGATTCGCGCGTCCCCACGAATACGCGTCGGTCAACGCATGCAAACAGGCGCGTACCTCATCCAGACGGCGTTCGAAGACTTCGCGCCGCGCGACCCAGACGGCGGTGACGGACTGCTCGCCGGTCCAGTCGCGCCAAAGCGCGCCCAAGTCATATACGTGCTCACTGGGAAACTCGAAGGCCGCATCGATGGCTGCATCCCCGATAACCATCGCGGGCTGACCGGCGCGCGCATGCTCTAGCGGATCCTCGGCGTCGACGAACTGCGCGTGGACGCCGTAGCGCCGTTCGAGCAAAACCCGCAACAGATTGCGACCGCTGGAAGACTCCGCCGTCGTTGCGACCTTCACGCCGTGCAACAACGCCGGGGGCAGGGGCGAAAGCAGCAATACCGAGACAATCTCCTGGCGCGCTCCGATACAAAGATCCGGCAATAATGCATACAGATCGGGCTCGCGTGCGAATTCGAACGCACTGACCGGGCCCATATCCAGCTCGCCGCAGCGCATCATCGCGTTCAAACGCGCAGGTACATCGGATACAAGGGTTCCAGGATACGAAACGGCACCGGCATCCACCGCCGCATAGATCGGCAGGTCGTTGACGTATTTCATTCGGCTGCTGCGCAACACTATGCGAGCACCGCCTGCGGCGGCTCAGGCGTCCAATCGTAGGCAAATTCTTGATACGTCGAATTGCGCCGAACCGCAACATATCCCGCTTCTTCGATCAACCGGCGGAACTCACGATCGTCCACGTACTGTCCGGAGCGCGTTCCGGCGCTGTGATAGATCCGTTCTTCATCCGTACTGCCATGCGTACCGTCCATGTCATCGGCGCCGAACTGCAGCGCGATCTGGCACACTTTGAGGCCCTGAATCATCCAGTAGGCTTTAATGTGATCGAAGTTGTCGAGCATCAGCCGTGCCACGGCAAACGTACGGATGTCGTCCAGGCCGGTTGTCCACCCGCAGTCATTGAGCTCGTTCCCGTCCGGGTGAAACGCTAGTGGAATAAAGGCATTATAACCGGGCGATCGTTGCTGCGACTCACGCAGACGGACCAAGTGATCCAAGCGATCATCCAGGGACTCGATGTGTCCGTACAGCATGGTTGCGTTCGAAGCGATTCCTTGCCGGTGCAGCTCTTCATGAATCGCAAGCCAATTCTCGGAATTCACTTTCCCCGGGCAGATTTTTGCGCGGGTCGCTTCGGCAAAGATCTCGGCGCCCCCGCCGTTCACGTTATCCAGTCCGGCTTCTTTCAGCTGCGCGACCATCTCGCGGTACGTCATGCGATGACGCTTGCACATGTAGTCAATCTCGGCAGCCGTAAAGAGCGAGAGCTGCACGTGCGGCAGAGCGGATTTGAAGCGGCGCATCAGCGGCAGCCAATAGTCGAGCGACAGCTGCCGCGGATCGTGCCCGCCGACGATATGGATCTGATTAAAATTCGTGCCGGTCTCGAGCGCTTTGTCCATGACCTGATCCGCCGACATGCGGACGACCCGCTCCTTTTCCTTGAATTCGTCCGCGGCAAACGAGCAGAATTTGCAACCGGCGTAACACACGTTCGTTGAATTGATGTACCGGTTGAGGACGTAGTAAACGTTTTTGCCGCTCTTGCGCTCTTTGGCGGCACGCGCCATGCGGCCCACATGATGGATATCCGGCGTCCGGTAAAGCGAGCGCCCATCTTCGATCGTAAGGGGCACCCCGGCTTGAATTTTCTCTTCAATCGAAGTGAGCGCCGGATCCATCGGTCGGTTCAAGGGCGTCTTCCTTATTAAACGGAGAGTGCGATGCGGAAGTGTCTGGTTCGTACTTTACGAGCCCCGCCCTGGGCCTGCAAAGACTTTTGCGGACGGTTGCGGTCCCAGGCGAACGCCCGCAAGCCCGGCGATTGCCGCGCCCGCCAGGGCCAGCGCCAAGCCGAGCGCGATCCCGCCGGCGATGTCGGTCGGGTAATGTGCCGCAAGCGCCAGGCGCGACCAGAGAATACCAAGCCACATCAGGATCAGCACGGTGCAGCTCGCGTATCGTACCGGGGCTTTCAGCTCGGAGCGCGCGATGAGCAGAGCTGCGAGAAAATAAAATGCCGTGGAAATTGCGGCGTGGGAACTGGGATACGAACATGCGTGCTCGTGACGGATCAGCCAATCCAAGCGGCGGGGGCGCGCAAACAGACGCTGTAACGCATCGGCGGAGCCCCATGCCGCCAAGGCCACGGTGACCAAGTACAGCATGCGAGCTCGCCACGCTCGAACGCGCACCGCGACCGCAATACAGATCGCGTACAGCGGCCCCAATACCTGCGCCCACCCCGCGTTCGTGAATGCCCATGCAACCCAAATCGCGTGACCTCGAACCGCCCGGGCGAATTGCCAGAGGGCCGGCGGTTCACCGTGACGCGTGACGTACCGGCCCAGAAGCCAGAACAGCAACGCCAGAAGAATCGCGGCGGCCGCATGAAGAATCGCGCCGCGCCGAGTACCCAGGACGCTCCTAGTCATGAGGATGCGGCGAAAAGATCCTGTTGGCCGTCTTCGCGTTTGCCCAAGCGCGGCGCGATCGTTTCGAGTTCGCCCAAGCCGTACAAGATGCGCCGCGGTTTCGTACCTTCGTGCGGGCCGACGACATTAAATTCTTCCAGCTGCTTCATGATCCGGACGGCGCGCGGATGACCGATTGAAAATTGTGACTGCAGCGCCGCGGTGGACGCGTAATTGCTCTCGATAATAAACTTTGCCGCCTCGTAGCATAGCGGGTCGGCGTCTTTCTTCGCGTCGTCTTCGGATATCGGCACGACTTCGACGTCGAGCAGGTTTTCAGGGCGTCCTTGCCTGGCCCAAAAATGAACCAGGCGATGCACCTCACTGCCCGTTATGAGCGCACCTTGCGCGCGAACCGGTTTGGGCGCGTCAATAGGCAAATACAGCATGTCGCCGCGGCCCAGCAGCCGTTCGGCGCCGGCCATGTCAAGAATCGTGCGCGAGTCGACTTGCGAACTGACCGCGAAGGCGATCCGCGAGGGGATATTGGCTTTGATGATCCCGGTAATGACATCCACCGACGGCCGTTGGGTGGCAACGATCAAATGTATGCCGGTAGCGCGCGCAAGCTGCGCAAGCCGCATGATCGTCGTTTCGACCCTCGCAGGTGCGACCAGCATCAGGTCGGCGAGTTCGTCGATGATGATGACTACGTACGGCAGCGGTTCGTCCGGAAACCGCGCGTTGTACTCTTCGATCTTGCGCACTCCGGCTTTTGCAAACCGCTCGTACCGGACATCCATTTCTTTGGTCATCTCGAAGAGCGCGCCGGCGGCCATCCGCGCGTCCGTAATCACTTCTTTGATCAAATGCGGGATGCCGTTGTAGACGGTCAACTCCACGCGCTTGGGATCGATCATCAGCATCTGCACTTGGTCCGGTGTAGCGCCGACCAGCAGTGAGGCGATAATCGTATTCAGGCAGACCGATTTACCCGAGCCGGTCGCTCCGGCGACCAGAAGATGCGGCATCGACCCGAGATCACCGAAGACCGGCCGGCCGGTAATGTCCTTACCAAGCGCCATGGGCAACGGCGGGATTTGGCCGCGTTGCGGCAAGGCTTCAAGGATTTCTCGGATCGCGACAACGGAAACCGTTTTGTTGGGAACCTCGATGCCCACGGCGGACTTGCCGGGAATCGGCGCTTCGATACGCACGCTCGTCGCCGCAAGTGCAAGAGCCAGGTCGTCCGCCAGCGCCGCGATTTTCGAGATTTTTATGCCGCGCTCGGGTTTGAGTTCGTACCGCGTTATCGATGGTCCGCGCTCGATGTGTACGACTTTCGCGCCCACGCCGAACGATGCCAGAGTGTCCTCGAGCAGATGCGATCGGCTTGAATCGTCTGCTACTTGTAATTGTGGTGGATCGAACAGCGACAGATCCGGAAGCCGGTAGGTAATGCGGCCGGTGTGCACCGGCGCCTCGTATTCCGTTTCATCGTCGCTTTGCGGCTCTTCGTCCTCGATGATCGCCTGCGGCGCTGGCTGCGGAGCTGCGGGTTGCGGAAATATCTCCTGCACGATAACCGCAGGTGCGACGGCCGGCGGACGAAACGGCTCGGGAAATGTTTGTGGATCGCGCTTGCGCACCTCGAACGCCCGGCTGATGGAATCATGCCCCGAAGGAAGCGCAATTCGAAACGTGGGTAGACGAACTTCGCGCAGCGCCATCACCAGCCAGCCGAGAAGTTTTTTCACCGAAACGTTCGTGATGCCGACCGCCAGCGCGACGAGCACGACGGCAAGTACGATGCGCGCACCCGCTACACCGACAAGTCCCGCCAGTGCGGACCACGCCAGGCTGCCGAAATGTCCGCCGCGGCGAGCTAATGCCGTGTCGATAACGATGAAGTATGCGGCCGCTGCGCCCCCCAGCCTCGCAATCATGCGCGGGACATTGATCTCCAGGAAGATGATGCCGCCCAAGAGCGCGACGAGCACGGGGAAAAGCGGTGCCGCCCCTCCAAACAGCAGGTGCAGCCCTTGGGCCGCCGCCGAACCGGCGATCCCTGCGCGTGAGGATGGTAACGCCAACGCGATTCCCAAAAGAACGGCCAAGCCGAATGCGGCAATGCCGGCTATCTCGAAGTTCAGTCGCGCCTTCGCGGTCGCCTTACGGCGTACGCGTGCCATTAGCGTATTTCTTCGTCACAACATAAGGAGTTCATTTGCCAGCCCCCACGATTGTCGTACTAGAAGGCGACCAAACCGGACAGGAATTGCTGCTCGAGGCGCTCCGCGTTTTAGATCGCAGCGTCATCGGCCTTGATCTGGAATTCGAGCTATTCGATCTCTCACTCGAGAAGCGCCGGGAAACCAACAACGGTATCGTCGCCCAAGCGGCGCAAGCGATGAAGCGCGCGCGCTATGGCCTCAAGGCAGCGACCATAACGCCGGAAACACGCGACGATGTCGGGTCCCCGAACGCGATCTTGCGTCGCGCGATCGACGGCAAGGTCATTGTGAGAACCGGCCGGCGCCTCCCAGGCGTGCGTCCCGTCGCCGGAATTCACGCGCCCATTTCTGTTGTACGCATGGCGGTCGGGGACGCGTACGGCGCAAAAGAATGGCGCGAGGGCGAAGGGTCGCGCGAAGTGGCCTATCGCACCGAAGCGATCGAACGCGGCGTCTGCCGCTTTGTCGCGGAGTACGCTTTTCAACACGCAAAGCGCATGAGTGCAACGGTCTTCGGCGGTCCCAAGTACACGGTGAGCCCGGTGTACGAAGGGATGTTGAAGGAAGAGATGGACGCAGCGGCCGCGCGTCATCCCGATGTACCTTACGAACCGCAGTTGATCGACGCGACGTACGCGCTTTTGCTTAGTACGGACGGCGACCGCCCGCTGGTAATTCCCTCGCTCAATCGCGATGGCGACTGTTTGTCGGACTTAGTCATGCAGCTCTTCGGGTCGATCGCGGGAGCGGAATCCGTCCTGCTTTCGTTCGACGAGGAGCTTCGGCCATGCGTGGTTATGGCCGAAGCGCCCCACGGCACTGCACCGCGCCTGTTCGGCAAAAACGTCGCCAACCCGATGGCGATGATCCTTGCATCGGCGGCTCTGCTTTCGTATATGGAAGACAGGCGCGCCCAAAATGCCTCGCGCGCGATATACGAGTCGACCTTAGAGGCGGTGTATTCGGGTTTAGCAACCAGCGATCTCGGCGGCCACGCCTCGACGACGGAATTCACCGACGGCGTGATCGAACGCGTGAAACGCAAACTGGAAATCTGGTCGACGCTGTAACGTTTATACCGAGATGAGGGCGACCCCGGCCAGCGCGAGCACGACGCCGGCTTTTTGCAATGCGCTCAGACGCTCACCCAGGAGAATACGCGCTAGGAAGACGGTACTTGCGGGATACAGCGAGGTCAGTACGGCCGCTATTGAGAGAAAACCCGCATAGGTTGCGGCCACGTACAGCGCGTTGGCAGCCATGTCGAGCACACCGATGCCGGCCAACCAGGGAAGTGCTCCGGCAGCCGGTTTGATGCTCGCGCGCGCAATCGATGCCAGGGCCACCAGCACAACGGTCGATGCCAGACGAGCCGATACGAGCGGATAGAGGCCCGCTGCGGTGCCGCTGCGCGCCAGCAGAATAAGAAATCCGCCGAGAATCACGCCCGAAGCAATCGCCTCACGAACGCCTTTGGTAGAGAATTCCAAGACGCGTCCCGCCGCGTTGTCCGCGGGCTCCGACGTCATCGAAATGAGTACGACGGCAAGCAGCGCAATCCCGATTCCGGCAAGTTGCCAATTACGCAAATGTTCTCCGTGCAGCACGCCGGCCACGACCGGAAATGCAGCGGCGAGCACTGCGGTAATAGGCGAAACCACGCCCATCTTTCCAATGGAAAGAGCATGATAGAGCAATGCGATTCCTACACCGCCGCAAACGCCGGCGGCGGCGCCGTATTCCAACGCGCGCGCAGAGACGTGTCCCGGCACGAACGGCAAGAACGTCAGTAGGAAAAGCAGTCCGGCTAATTGTGAGATGACGGTGACCGCGAATACGGGACTGCGGCGCGTCGCTACCCCGCCGAAGAAATCGGCCGCGCCGTATGCGCCCGCGGCCAGCAACGCCAGAACGACGCCCACGCCGTTATTCGGCCAAGCTCGGGTGCTCCAAATGGAATCGCGTGCGGGCTTGATACGCTTTGGCCAATTGCGTAAGTTGCATCTCGCCCCAAGGACGTCCCATGAATGCAAGACCGGTGGGAAGATGGTGCTGTCCAAAGCCGTTCGGTACACTCATCGACGGCAATCCGGCTAAGTTTCCCGGGCTGCCCATTTCGATCTGTCCGGAGTATTTGTCGGGATACGCTTTGTCGAACGGAACGCCGACCGGGTACGCCACGGTTGAAAGCGTCGGGTAGACGATTGCGTCGTACGGCGCTACGGCGCGCAATAGGGCTTCGTTTAACAATGCTCTGCGGCGCATACCGTCTACATAGTCGACGGCCAGCGAGCCGTACACCTGATATCCGCCGATGCGATCGTCCGCCGACTGCAGCTCGCGCGAACGCCCGCTTTCGATGAGATCGCGGAACGCGGCCGCACACTCGCCGTTGAAGATTGCGCCGAAGACCGCGCCGTACGGTCCGGCGGGCAATGCAACGTTGCTCTCCACTTCGCAAAACGATCGTAGAACCGCAACGGACGCTTGGAAATTCCTGACGACTTCCGGCTGCGACCTCGCAGTCGCATTTTTTACGATAGCGATGCGCGGCCGGCGGCCGCCAATGCCCGGAAACGGTCGATCTTGCGCCGTACGATCGTTTGGATCCGCGCCTGATATTGCGCGTAGTACCGCCTGCGCATCGCGTGCGCTGCGGCACATCGGGCCCAGTTTATCGGAGGTCCACATAAGCGCCATCGCACCGTGGCGGCTGACGCGGCCGTACGTCGGCCGCAAACCGGAGACGCCGCAAAAAGCGGCCGGCACCATAATCGAGCCGTTCGTTTCCGAACCGATCGCAAAACCCACCAGACCGGCCGCCACCGCGGCCCCAGGCCCGCTTGACGATCCCCCGCTCCAAAAGTTACGGTTCCACGGCGTGCGTCCGGGCCCGGTGAAAGACGCATCCGCGTCGTTGTAGCCGAAACCGCCGGCGAGTTCGACCATCGCAAGTTTGGCGCAAAGCACCGCGCCCGCAGCTTTAAGCCGTCGCACGACGGTCGCGTCGTAATCAAACCGTTGGTTTCGGTATGGCGCCGCCCCCCACGTCGTCGGCGCGCCGGCCGCGGCAAGCAAATCCTTCACACCATACGGAACACCGTGGAGCGGGCCTCGCAGATCGCCTGCTGCGGCGCGGCGGTCGGCGGCCCGGGCCTCGCGCAGCGCGCGGTCCTGCATAATCGTGACGACCGCGCCGTACGTCTTACCGTAGCGCTCCAAACGCGAGAGGTAGAGCTTGGTGAGTTCGACGGACGAGATTGCGCGCTTGGCGATCATTCCGCCCAGCGTGAGCGCGTCCGCGAACGCCAGCTTATCCTCGCTCATTCGCGCACCTCGAACGTGGTTGCAGGTTCGTCCCAATTTTTTAGCACGCGGCCCTCGGGATTGATCCGCGAACCAGCCTTCAAGTTCTCATCGATCCCGGCGGCGATCGTGTCGAGCTGTTTGTCGCTTAAAGCGGGATCGAAGCGGCGCATCCGCGCCGCGAACTCGCGCGCGAGCGCCGAGCTTTTCGACTTGGGGGCGGGGGTGCGCGGAGCGGACGTTTTACCAGGCGTAGGCGCGGGCGATGCAGCCAAAAGTGGAACGCCGGCCGCTGCGGCGATGAAGAATTTTCGCGTCGGCATATGAGGTTTTCTCGCTAGAGCAGCGCATCAAACCTCCATGACGACCGGGACGATTACCGGACGCCGTTTGTAGCGGGCGTGAATCGATCGCGCCAGGCCGCTGCGGATGTGCTCTTTGACGGTGTTGGCGTCGCGTATGCCTTCGACCGGAACTTCTTGCATCAGCGCCATCAGTTCGGAGCGCAACTGCTCCATGACGCCGTCGGCTTCGGGCATGTAAAAAACGCCGCGCGAAACGATGTCCGGTCCGGCGATGACCCGCGCTTCCTCGCTATCGATGGTGACGACCACCATGATGAAGCCGTCCGCCGCAAGCAGACGGCGGTCGCGCAGCACCGCCTCGCCGACGTCGCCTACGCTCGACCCGTCGACGAACACGTGGCCGCCGTACGTTTTGCCGATCTTGTCGCCGTACTCGTGCGTAAACTCGAGCACGTCTCCGTTTTCGACCACAAAGACGTTTTGCGGATCCACTCCGGTGCGCGCGGCCAGCCGTCCGTGCTGCACGAGCATGCGGTACTCGCCATGCACGGGGACGAAAAACTCGGGACGCACCAGATTGAGCATGAGCAGCAGTTCTTCTTGTGATGCATGCCCGGAAACATGCGAACGTCCGTCGGTACCGTGAACGACCGTCGCGCCGAGCCGGTACAAATTGTTAATCGTACGGTAGACGCCTTTTTCGTTGCCCGG
>DASRSF010000323.1:0-1825 GCA_035656615.1 Vulcanimicrobiaceae bacterium
CTTGCAGGACGCCGCAGTGAATATCAGTGCGCATACGGCCGACGGCAGCGTACACTACAACGGACGCCGCGTCGACTCGAACGACGACGCGAGCAATGCGAATTTTACGGTGGGAAGCGGCGGCGGTCAGCTGGCGCTGACGACACAAGACGGAAGTATCAATATCACCACGAACGGAGCTCAATAAGTCATGCACGATGCAGCAACCGGCGGAGAATTTGTCGGAATGGTCGCGATCCTGGTCATCTTCGGGATGCCGATCGCGTACCTAATCACTCATCGCTATTTTGCGCACCAAGAACGCATGGCGATGATTCAGCGCGGCCTTACACCTCCGCCCGACACTCGGTGGGCGGCGCGCGCGGCCAGGCAGGGTTGGTATGCGCCGAATCCGGCTGCCGCGGGATATGACCCGTACGTGTACGCGGAATGGTATGCGCAGCGATCGCTTCGCAAAGGCATCACCACCGCAATGATCGGGTTCGCGCTGCTCATCGGCCTTTCGTGGGGCCTGGGACCCTCCGGTCCGTGGCTCCTTGGCGGACTCATCCCGCTCTTCGTCGGCATCGCGCAAATCATCGTCGCGGTACTTGGCGGTGCGCGCTTAGGCGGCTTCGCGGCGGGCCCGCCGCAACCGCCCCCGGTCGGACAGCAACCCGGCGCCCCGTATCAGCAAACACCGTTTGCCGGCACTCCCAGCGCCCCGGGCCCCCCATACGGCTGGCGCCCCGGCCCCACGACCGAACTAGAAAACCCCCCCTCACCACCGGAAGCCCGCTAAAAACAAATGTCGACACTGCCGGCGGCGCAGCCGGCTTTGCGCAAGCGACACAAAAAAAAGAGCGCCGGTCGGAACCGGCGGTCTTTTCTTTTCGGAACTATCCCTTAACAGGAGGGTTCACTTGCAACTGACCAGGGCGATTGCCCATCCAGCAGCAGTTCTTGTACGGACGAGATAGCCGTCCGAGGTGCGGTCATAGACCTGATAGCCCGCTCTGAGCGCGTCGGCCAAAGATTTGAAGACCATTAAACCTGCCATTTGCGTGGACCCTCCTTTCCTATTTTTGTCTTACCCTATACCCTATAACGGTTGAAGTTGAGAAGAAGTTCAGTCAAATGTCGTACTTTTAATTAAAAATTGCGTTACGGAAGTATGTCCGGAAACCGTCGAGAATGCCGGGATGATGCCCAAATTGGAGCTTGTCGAGCCGCCCGCTTCGGTCCACGAAGCGCGTGTATTGGATCGTACCGAGCTTGCTCCGGGCGTCATTCTCCTTGGATTTCACGCTCCAAAGCTCGTTTCTGTGACGCGTCCCGGACAATTCGTGATGGTGGTTCCACCGGGCGGAGAACGTGCGGCAACGGCTCTGGGTATTTACGAAGCGCAGGATGAGCGCGCCGCAATTTTGTTTTTCGTCTGCGGTCCGCGGACGCGTGAACTCTCCGAACTTCGCGAAGGCGATCATATTGCTGTTACCGGTCCTCTCGGTAATGGTTTCACATTCCATGGTGCGCGCAACGTGGCCATAGTTGCAGGCGGCGTAGGTATTGCGTCCGTCCTCCTTCCGGCCCAGGCATTGGTACGATCGTCCAGTAGCGTGCGCCTATTTTATGGCGCTCGCAGCAGTCATCTGCTCGTGGAGCGCGAGCGCTTCGCGGGTGAGGGGTGCGAGGTGATTTGCGCCACGGACGACGGCTCGTTTGGCCATCACGGCTTTGTTACCGAGGCTCTGGCTTGCACCGGCGAAAAGCCCGATTTGATTTTGGCGTGCGGGCCGTCGCCGATGTTGCGCGCCACCGCGGCGGTCGCACAAGAAATGGGCGT
>DASRSF010000324.1:0-2859 GCA_035656615.1 Vulcanimicrobiaceae bacterium
CAGCGCCGCTCCGTAAGCGCCGAACGGCAGCGCGGGACGCAGTTCACCATCCTGTGAGACATACACCACGTCGAGTGCGCCGTGCGCAAATAACTCAGCGTTACGGTCGGTTAGCACGGCGCCGATGCGCATTCCGTACCGGCGAAGCGCGGCGATCAACGGGACGGTGGTGACGGCATCGCCGATCGCGTCCAAGCGGACGATGAGCACCGGCGGGGGAATAGTAGTCACTATCCTCTCATGATTGCAAAACACGACTTAGTTACCCTCGACGTTCCGGAAGGATTTGAAGTGACGGCTCGCCTTGGAAGCCTCACCGCTTCCGCAACCCGGCCGCACAACATGATCCGGGCGACGTTCCGATCGATTGGAGCCTTTATCGGCTTGGCGCCAATCGAATACCTGACCGATGCCGAGCGAGCTCGTGAAGAGGCGCTTGAGTCGATGTACGGTAAAGCGGCCGAGATGGGCGCTGATGCGGTCATTCGCATCCGCTTCGAGGCCTTCGAACAGGCCGACGGCTCGACGCAAGTGCTCGCCCGAGGTGAAGCGGTGCGCCTGTCGCCGCGAACGACACCGGATACGTGAGTCTGCAAGAACGCGCGCGGCGCGACCGGCTGCTCGAGCGGGCCGCCGGTGTGGCGGCAGCGTGCCGAAAGTGCCAGATCGGGTACGAGCGCCGGAACAACGTATACGGTGAAGGCGATCCGTGCGCGCGGCTGATGGTCATCGGCGAAGGCCCCGGCGAATCCGAAGATTTGCTCGGGCGCCCGTTCGTGGGACGCGCCGGCGAACTGCTCAACAAAATGCTTGCCGCAATCGACTTGCCTCGCGAAGACGTATACATTTGCAATACGGTGAAGTGCCGGCCTACGCTGCACGAAGGCGCAAAGATCAAGAACCGGGCTCCGACACCGGAAGAGATGGACAATTGCCGTCCGTATTTGGACGAGCAGATTGAGATTATCGCTCCCGAAGTCATTCTGGCTGTTGGGGCGCCTGCGGCCAAGTCGTTCCTGGGCAAGAACTTCAGCATCATGGGCGGACGCGGGCGCTGGTACGAAGGACCGGGCGGCATTCCCTTGATGGTGACGTACCACCCGGCATACGTCTTACGTCAAGGCGGTATGTCCCTGACGGAAACCAAGCGTCTTGTATGGTCGGACCTCAAGAAGGTACGACAAAGACTGGACGAGCTGCAGGCCGCCGAAAAAGAAGAAGCCGCGCCGCCGAGCGAGCCGTTCGCTGAACCGCTCAAGCTCTTCGAAGTCTAAACCCGTAATCAGCGCCACGGGTTGTATGCTACGATGCCCTCTGTGATTCGCGATGCCCAGACGATTTGGTTCGGTGAGAAGGTGCGGCGCGCCGGTTTTGCGGACCTGGATGCCTTTGCCGCGCACTTTGAACTGCGGCCGTTCCGCTTGCGCCAAATCTATCACGCCGCGACCAAAGAACTTGCCGGCGGCATTTCGGACGTTAGCACGCTGCCGAAAGCCTTGCGCAGCGCGTTGACCGACGCGGACTTCTCCTTCGACTCCGTAACGCCGGTCCTGGTCCAACGTTCAAATGACCGGCAAACCAGCAAAGGGCTGTTCCGGCTTTCCGACGGCTCTGAAGTCGAGGCGGTGCTGATGGAGCATCACGGCGGCCGCAATACCGTCTGCATCAGCTCGCAAGCCGGTTGTGCGTTCGCATGTGCGTTTTGCTCTACGGGACAAGCAGGTTTCACGCGGCAGCTGCAATCCACCGAGATTTTCGATCAAGCCCGATATTTTTCGCGCGAACTTGCCGCTCGCGGCGAGCGGATCACCAATGTCGTCTTCATGGGCATGGGCGAACCGTTTCACAACTACGAGGCCGTCATGAACGCCGTCGCATTGTTCAACGACCCGCAAGGCTTCAATTTGGGCCACCGGCACATCACGATATCGACGGTCGGCCTGGTTGACAAAATCGACGCGTTCACGCAGGAGGGCGTGCAAGTCAATCTTGCGATCTCACTGCATGCGCCAAATGACCAGGTACGCAGCGGCATCATGCCGGTCAACCGCAAGTTTTCAATGGACGAACTGCTGGCCGCTTGCGATCGCTACATCCAGAAAACGCGGCGAAAGGTCTTTTTCGAATACGTCATGCTCGCGGGCGTCAATGATTTACCGGAACACGCGCGCGAACTCGCGCAGCGGATGAAGGGCCATCTCTACCACGTGAATCTCATCCCCTACAACACCACGCCGGACGCCTTGTTCAGCGGCACGCAAGAAGCACAGATCTGGCAATTCGCCTCAATTTTGAATCAGGCCGGAGTCCCGACGACGGTACGAGCCAACATGGGCCGCGACATCACCGCCGCCTGCGGCCAACTACGCGCCGAAACCCAGCCGAAGGCGCACGCAATAGCCAACGCTACTCTTTAGAATCGACGTCCGTTGCCGCCACTATTTGCCATTGTCCGCTTCGCAATACCCATGTATCCATGAAAAGATTGCGTATCTTCGCGCCATTCTGAGCGGTGACGGTGCTTTGGCCTTGCGCGATCGCGATGTTACCGAAAAATCGAATGTGAACGTAGTCAAAACGCTGAGTGGTTGTTCGTTTCGAGCGTTTTGCGTCCGCTATCGCATCCGACTTGCCGAGCACTTTACCGTCGAGTAACCAGACGAAGCCGTCCGCAATGATCCGCTTTACCACCGCGAGTTCGTGCGGATTCGTCGAGGACCATTCGCGTTCGCTGCCGGCAATGTAGCGCTCCGCTTGCGCGCGATCGTAGCTCATTGAAGCGCCCGCCGGTGAGGGCATCACCAAAGATAAAAGCAGTCCGGCTAGGGCGGTCCGTTTAGCTTGCTTCATGGAGCCAGG
>DASRSF010000325.1:0-3093 GCA_035656615.1 Vulcanimicrobiaceae bacterium
GCTCGTTCCGGGTCAGGTTCACCCATGCCGCGTGAGATTCGTACCGTACTCTTCGATCTCGACGATACGTTGCATGACGATACGCTGGCGTTCACCAGCGCGGCAGAAGACGTTGCGCGCGAAGTGGCGGCAGAGCACGGCATCAACGCGCTCGCCTTGAAAGCCGCATACATTGCGGAAGCCGAAGGCTTTTGGAAGCAACTCACCGCGGATCAAGCGCGCACGAGAATGGCGCGGCTTCGCGCCAGGCTTTGGGGAAACGCGCTGCAGACGGTGGGACTGCGCGACACCGAACTTGCCGAGCGCAGTGCGGTCAACTACCATAACTACCGCCAAAGGTATTTCTCGCTCTATCCCGGTGCGCTCAACCTGCTGCGCGATCTCAAGGCTAAAGGTAAACGCTTGGGGTTAGTGACGAACGGCGTTTCGGAAACGCATCGCGAGAAGATCGCGCTGCTGCAAATTACGGAATACTTCGATGCGATATTCCTATCCGACGAAGTTGGAATGGTCAAACCCGATCCGCTGCTGTTCGCACACGCATGCGAGAAGCTGGAAAGTTCGCCCGCCTACAGCGCCATGGTTGGCGACCGGTACGATCGCGACGTCGCCGGCGCGCTCGCTGCGGGTCTGTATACCATTTTGGTAAACGTGCGTGACGAACCGGTTCCGCGCGACGCGCCGCAGCCGCATGCCGTTGTTTCGTCGATAGCCGAAGTCGGGCCGCTCCTGCCCTAAGCAAACCGCTTGCGGCAGGAACCCTCGCCGACAAGCCGTTTCTTGAACGATGATCGCCCTTGCGTTCGGCTGCGCGGCGGTGGCAGCGTATTTGCGCCTGAATCCCCGGGCGAACCAGGCGTCCGAACACCTCATTTCGAAGAGTGGAGGTCTTCTAACGTACCCTGACGGGTCTGGAGGTTTTTATGCAATCCTCAGAAGACTTCGGCAGCACATTTGGGCGTGCGTGGCAGCTTCTCAGTGAGAACTGGATCATGATCGTTCCAGGGATCGTCATCGGAATCGTGGCGGCCCTTGTCGTGTGGCTGCTCACCGTGTTCGGATTGGCGACGGCGGTCGGCTTCAGCACCGTCGGACTGGGAGGCGCCGGTGTGATGTCGGCCTTCTTGAGTGCCGTGATCATCGGCGTCGTCCTTATGCTGGCCAGTATTCTCGTTATCGCGTACACCACGGGAATGGCAGGCGCTGCGTGGCGTACCGGTACGGCCACGCTGGACGACGGCGCGCAGGCGTTCCGGCAAGACGGTGCGCAAATTTTGGTTGCCATCGTGCTGCTCTTCCTCATCGGCATCGTAGCGGTTGCGCTTTCGCTGCCGACGTTCGGTCTAGCGCTGCTGGCGTTCTATCTCTTCTTTTTGTACACGTTGCCGTCGGTCATCGTCGGAGGGCGGTCGGCAACTGAAGCACTTGCCGAGTCCGCTCGCATCACGGCGAAAAACTTCCTGGTAACACTGGGCATCGTCGTGCTGCTCGGAATCGCGTTCTTCATTGCAGGATGGATCGCTGCACTCGTTCACGGTATTCCGCTGCTCGGCATGATCATTCGGCAGGTCATCGTACAAGCGGTCGCAGTGTACGCGACGCTGGTCATCGTCGGCGAGTATATCAAATTGCGCGCCGGCGTGACGCCTGTTGGCGTGGGGACGCCGCCCGCGGCCTCGCCTCCTCCCCCGACGGTGTAACCGACCGAAACGATTTGCACCGGGGGCGTGTTGAATAGCAGCGCATGCACAGCTCCGCCCCCGGCCACGTCCACGGAAACGGAAGCGCTTCGCGCGGCCTTGATTCAATTGTTATCAAGGGCGCGCGCGAGCACAACCTCAAAAACGTCGACCTCGTTCTTCCCCGCAACCGCCTGATTGTTATCACCGGGCTGTCCGGTTCGGGCAAATCCTCGCTTGCTTTCGATACGATATATGCCGAAGGCCAGCGCCGATACGTCGAGTCGCTCTCTTCGTACGCCCGCCAGTTTTTGGGCCAGATGGAGAAGCCCGATGTGGACTACATCGAGGGCCTTTCTCCGGCGATCTCGATCGATCAGAAATCGACCTCGCGCAATCCGCGCTCAACCGTCGGAACGGTCACCGAGATCTACGATTACCTGCGGTTGCTGTTCGCGCGCATCGGCATCCCCCATTGCTATAACTGCGGCCGGGAGATCAGTTCGCAAACCAGCGAGCAGATCGTCGACTCGATTATGGAGCTTCCCGAGGGATCGCGCATTCAGTTGCTCGCACCGCTCGTGCGCGGCCGCAAGGGAGAGTATACGAAACTCTTCGAGGAGATTGCCAAGGAGGGTTTTTCGCGCGTCCGCGTCGACGGTGAGACCAAAGAACTGCGCGAAAAGATCGTTCTGGACAAAAAACGGAAACACACGATTGAAGTTATCGTGGATCGTCTGATCATCAAACCGGACGTTCGCAAACGTTTAGCCGATTCAGTCGAGACGACGCTGCGGCTGTCCACCGGAATTTTGACCGCGCTGGTCGGCGATCCGCCGCGCGAACTGACGTTTAGCGAAGCGTTTGCATGCGTGTATTGCGGGCTGTCGTTCGAAGAACTGGCTCCGCGGCTCTTCTCGTTCAATTCGCCGTACGGCGCGTGTGCGGGATGCACGGGTTTGGGCGAAAAAGTCGAGATCGACCCGTGGAAAGTTATTCCGGACCGGTCCAAGTCGATCGATCAGGGCGCGATTGTTCCGTGGAGCAAGTCCATGGGCAGCGGGCGTTTCCCGTCGATGAATCCGTATTACAATCAACAGTTGGAACGCGTCCTGCGAAAGTTTCGCGTCAAGACCAGCACGCCAATCAACAAGATGCCCGAAGACGTCGTCGACGTCATTTTGTACGGGACCGAGAACGAGCAGAATTTTGCCTACGAGTCGCGGGCCGGCAAAGTTTGGGAGTACCGGGCGACGTTTGAAGGCGTCGTGAACAATCTGCAACGGCGCTACAGCGAAACATCGAGTGATTACGTCAAGGAAGACATCGAGAAGTTCATGTCCGCCTCGACGTGTCCGCAGTGCAAAGGCGCCCGCCTCAAACCGGAAGCGCTTGCGGTTACGGTCGGCGAGCG
>DASRSF010000326.1:0-7624 GCA_035656615.1 Vulcanimicrobiaceae bacterium
GGGATCCAGCAGCAGCAGATGTACCGCTACGCGCTGGTGCTGGCCGCCATCGATTTCGGCGCGCTCTGCCTGTATGCGTTTATTTCGTTCCGTACTTCACGCGGATACGCGACGTGGGCCGTACGCGCACCGGCATCGCAAACCGGCGCGGTGCGCATTCCCTGGTACGCGCTCTTTACACCGGTCCTTCCGGTCGTGCTGTATTTCGTCGTCCGGATGGACCCCATACCGGCGTTCATTCTTTCTTCGATATACGGGGTAGCGCTTACGCGACCGCGTAACGCGGTGCCCGTGCTGGTCGCTGCGGTCATTCGCGGCGTGGAAGACGTTGCGCCGGCGATCGTGCTTTTTATCGGCATCGGCATGCTGTTTACTGCAACCAAACAGCCGCAATTCGTGGCGGCGATGCAACCGCTGGCGAGCGTGGGTCTGCGCAATCCATTGCTATATGTCGCGATTTTCGGTGTGCTCAGCCCGCTTACGCTCTACCGCGGACCGCTCAACCCGTTCGGCGTGGGAATAGCGGTTTTCACCGTATTGCTTGCCTCGCATGCTTTACCGCCGGTGATACTCGTGGCCGCGGTGATGGCCGTCGTACAGGTGCAAAATGTTTGCGATCCGACCAACACGCAGAACGTTTGGGTCGCGAACTTCACCGGTGTACCAATTAATGAAATTACGCGACGCACGCTACCGTATCAAGCGGCGGTTGCAACCGCAGCCTGTTTGGCGACGGTCGCCGCGGCGCCGGCGCTTTTCGGGATACATCCGTTCAACATGCTCGTGCAGCGTGCGGATGCCGCCGCCCTTGTGCCGCCCGGCCTTTTCGTAACCGGGCGCGGCGCCTATCGCATCGGCGTGGGCGACGACGGCACACCTGACGCGCACAGCGCGATAAGCGCCGTGGTCGAGGCGATGGCCGGCTCGGGTGTGCACGCTTTTGCCGCCCGCGGTTCGCCCAATGCAACCGATTGCAGTGCGAAAGACTACGCGGCCTACATTCAAATTACGTCGACCCGTTTTGTTTTGGTCGAAGGAACCGATGTCGACGTCGGCGTGAAGTTGATCGATTGCGGTGGCTGGGACGTCACCGAGTTTCACGATCACGCCGTCCTTGCGCAGCCAACGGATGTCGCGGTGCGTCAATTGGCGTTGCAGGGAGCCGGCCGGCTTCACGAGTGGGCCGGCCGCTTTCCGCAACGCTGGTTGCATCTCATGGCGCAAGGGCTTGCCTACCAAGCCGGCGATCCTCCCGCATATTACTACGCGCTGTTCAAAACCGTCGACGGTAACATGCGCGCGTATGTGCGCGCAGGGGGGCCGGCGTACGCAGCGGGGATGCGAACGAACGACATCATCGAAAAATTGGACGGCCTGTACTGGTGGGAGTACGGGACATTCCAAACGCAAGCGCGCGCATACGACGGGCGCGCGCACCGGTTCGAGATTCAGCGTGACGGCCAAACACTCCAGGTGCAGTTGGGAGAAGCATTTACGACATGATTGACGAGCGCTTAGCCGAGTATTGCGGTACGCACCAAGACGAGTATTTGGACGAGCTCAAACGCTGGATTGCGATTCCGTCGATTTCCGCCGACCCCGCGTACCGGACGCAGGTGCGCGCGTGCTGCGAGCGCTTGGTGGAGCGCATGCGCGAGATCGGTCTTGACGCGCGGACGCTCGAAACCGATGGGAACCCGATGGCGTACGGCTCTTGGTTGGAAGCTCCGGGCGCGCCCAACGTCCTGATTTACGGTCACTACGACGTGCAGCCGGCCGACCCGCTCGAACTCTGGCACACGCCGCCATTCGAAGGGACCGTCCGTGATGGAAAGATTTTCGGCCGCGGCGCGGTCGATGACAAAGGCCAGGTCCTCATGCACTTGGCAGCAATCGAAGCGCATCTTCGTACGCGTGGCCGGCTGCCGATCAACGTAAAAGTCGTTGTCGAAGGCGAGGAGGAAATCGGCTCGCCCAATTTCGAGCGCGCGTTGCAGACGTACAAGGATCTCCTGGCTGCGGACGTCGCCGTCATTTCCGACACGGCGGTCTTCGCCGAAGACGTGCCCTCGCTAACGACCTCGATACGCGGGTTGGTGAGCTGGGAAGTTACCGTACACGGCCCGGCGCAAGATTTGCATTCGGGACAGTTCGGCGGACTCATCGACAACCCGATCGAAGTTCTCGCGCGTCTGATTGCCCAGCTCAAAGACCCGCAGGGCCGCGTTGCCATTCCGGGCTTCTACGACGGGGTGCCCGAACTGGAACCGGCTGCAGCCGCTGAGCTTTTTACGCTCCCGTTCAACGAGGAACGGCAAGCGCGCGAGATCGGCGTCCCGCGCTTAGGCGGCGAACGCGACCGGATGCCCCTGGAACGTCAATGGTTCCGTCCGACCCTTGAATGCAACGGAATATGGGGCGGTTACCAAGGCCCGGGCAGTAAAACGATTATTCCGAGCTACGCCGTGGCAAAGATTTCGGCGCGTTTGGCGGGCGATCAGGACCCGGAGGCCGTCAAGGAAGCCGTACGCGCGTTTTTACTAAAGCGCGCGCCTGATTCGGTTCGGGTGGACATTCAAACCGACGGCGCGATCCGGGCGGTCTCGACCTCGCGCGATCACCCGGCGGTGCTGGCCGCCGCTCGCGCAATGGAAGCCGGCTTTGGAAAGCCCCCGGTGTTCATCGGTACCGGAGGAACGATTGGGCCGGTTGCCAGTTTCGACCGCGTGCTGGGCATGCAGCAGGTGCTTATCGGCGTGGGCCTTCCGGATGACCGGATACACGCGCCGAACGAGAAATTCACCCTCACGCAGTTTTTCGGGGGAATCCGCACGATGTGTGCGCTGTATGACGAACTGGCCGTCTAGACATTTGGCGGTGTGCGGTGTATATTCAACCTAAATAATTAGGTGAATCGGCGGAGGTTTCGTGCCAAGGCGTAAGTCTGAGAGTCTGACCGAGGTCGAGCAGCGCATTATGGAGGTGCTCTGGGCCTGCGGAAGCGGCACAGTCAGTGAAGTGCTCTCGCGCATAAAGAGCGCGCGCGCGCCTGCGTTCAACACGATTCAAACGATCTTGCGTATTCTGGAGCAAAAAGGTTACGTGCGCCATTCCGAAGAGGGACGCGCGTTCCGGTACTTTCCGCTCGTCGATCGCGCACAAGCCTCACGCACCGCAGTTCAGTCGGTCGTGCGCCGGTTTTTCGGTTCGCCGGGCGCTCTGGCGCTCAACTTGCTGCAGAGCGAAGACGTTACGGACGAAGAGCTGCTGCGAATCCGCCGTCTTATCGCCGACGCGGAGAAAGACCAGTGAACGCCGCGCAACTCCTCACCGCGCTGTTTAACGGCGCTTGGCAGGGCACATTGCTGTGCGGCTGCGCCCTATTGGCGTTCCGCATGTTTCGCAGGCTCAACGCCACGACGATGTTCGCGCTGTGGAGCGGGCTGCTCATCATTTGCCTTGCGCTGCCGCTGATGAATTTGGCCTTTGCTCCGAAACCGTACACCATTCACGTCACGCCCGTTCAGGTAAGGCGGCAGCTCGAAAAACCAGTGCAATTACCTCGTGAACGCCCGGCGATCCGGGCGGATGTTCGAAATGAGGCGGCCGCGCCCGCGGTCATGCGGGCACAAGAGCAGCCAACGGTACAAGAGCGTGCCGCCGCATTCGCCGACGCACTTTTTGCGCGCGCATGGATACTGTTGTTCGTGTTGGCCGCGCTGGCCGGTCTACGCGTCCTGATTCTCATACGTGAGGTCATTCGTATGCTGCGCGCCAGGCGGCGCGTACGCTTCATCGAAGCGCCTCTCTCACTAAATGGCGCATGCCCCCGGCCGTTCCGGTTCGCCGCCTCCGATGAATTCACGTCGCCGTGCGTTCTGGGCTTTGCCCCGCCGCTCATCGTCTTGCCGGACGACGTGCTGGGGGCCGGAGAAGAGCAGTTGCTCAGCATCGTTTTGCACGAACGCGAGCACGTGCGGCGTTTCGACGACGTTCAAAATGTCGTTGCGCGATTTGCCGGTGCGGTTGCGTTCTTCTGCCCGGGCGTCCGCATCGCACTGCGCGAGCTGGCACTGTATCGCGAGCAGATCTGCGACGATGCCGCGATCAACGGCACCGGCGATCGTATTTCGTACGCGATGACCTTAACCGATATGGCGCAGTGGGCACAGGGGCGCGGCGCGCCGGTTCCAAGTTTAATCTTCAAACGCAAGCAGCTGCTGCACCGTCTGGAGGTATTGCTCGATTCCGCGGTGAGCCATTCGCTGCGGATCAACCGTCGCTTTGCGCTTACGGCAGCGAGCGTTATCGCGATAGCGGCGCTTTTGGTCGCCCGCGTTCAAGTACCGGTCGTCGCCGAGATCATTGCACCGGTCCCGCAGCCCGCGCCGGTTCCCAAACTGCATATCGTCGCGCCGGTGAAGATGGTTGCGCCCCGCATTGCGCCTACGGTAACGCAGCGCCCGATACCGAACCTCAAAGTTCAACCGGCGCGTGCCGGCGTGGCGCATTTGCAGAAGATTGCCGCGCCCAAACCGGCCCCGGCCTCCGTTATTCGCGTTACGGCACCCGCCCAAATACTTGCGCTCGCCGCTGCACCGCGCGTTGCGCAGGTTAGCGGCTCAGCCATGGTTATTGCGCAAAACGGGGCCCCGGCGCGCCCGGATGATCTGCTTGACGCGCTGAACGCCGCGGGCCTGCGAAACCTGTCCGTCGATCAACTGATCGCGCTGCGAGATCACGGTGTGAGCACGCGGCTGATTCAAGCCTCCGTCTCGTATTTCGGGCCGCATGTGGACGCGCAATGGCTTACGTATATGGCCGACCACGGAATCTCACCCGGATATCTGCAAGAGCTGAGCTTTGCGGGCATTCACGGAATCACGCCTGAGTCGGTCGTGCTCTTACAGGATCACGGTGTAAGCGCAGAGCTCGTGCGCGCAGCGATGTCGTACTTTACACCTGCACCGTCGGCGTCCGATCTTGCAAAACTTGCGGATCACGGCGTTTCGACGAACTGCATCGCGGGTTTTCGTTCGGCAGGGCTATACGGAGTGGGCATCGACGATGCAATTCGGCTGCTCGACCACGGCGTGTCCGGTTCGTATGTGATGAAAGTCCGGCGGTTGAATCCGCACGCGAGTATCGACGATATCATCCGGCTGCATGACAATGGCTTCTAAGGTCCTTGCCGGGCTGGCTTTGGCAGCAGCGCTATATCCCCTCACTGCGTCCTCGCATGCGCAAACGTATAGCGGCACGTGGGCCATGCAGCTTTCCGGCAGCGGGCACGTAACATTGGAATACCATCGCATCCAGGGTCACAGCGAAGATAGTTGGACCGAATCGTTTGACGCAACTCCGGCGGAGATCCAGCCTTCGGTACTTGCGCAATTGCGAAGCGGCGGCCGGCGGAACTTCACCGTTGCAGAGGACGCAGGCCAATTCCAGGCGCAAGGCGATTTTTCCGGCGATCAGGGTGGCGGAACCTGGGTATTCGATCCGAATCCCGGCTTTGCCGAGGAGCTGGCCCGACGCGGCATCGGCCGTCCCGACGACAAACAACAATTCGAGCTCGCAATCAGCCGCTTTCGGCTGGCATCCCTGGATGCGTTGGCGGCCAGCGGATTCGAGCGGCCCTCGATCGACGATCTCATACGCATGATTGAGCACGGCGTCACGGCGAGTTACATCGCCGCTATGAAAAACGTGAACATTCGGCCAAAATCCGTGTCCTCGCTCATCCGGCTGCGGGATCACGGCGTCGATCCGTTGTACGCCGAGCAAATGCTGCGGTTCGATCCTGGTCTTTCCGGCGATGATTTGGTGGAGCTGCGCGACCACGGCGTAAGCAGTGCGTACGTAACCACGTTGAGTTCATTAGGCTACCATCCCGTTCCCGGCGACCTCATTCGCCTAATGGATCATGGCGTAAGCACCTCATTTATCCAACGCATGCGCAGCCACGGCTACACCCACTTAAGCGTCGAGGATTTGATTCGCTTGCGCGATCACGGATTCTAAAACTCGTACGTGAGCGAACGCAGGTTCCGGCTGGGGATCGACGTCGGCGGCACGTTCACCGACGTCGTTGCCATTGACGCCGATACTCGAGAAGTGGCGGCCCGTGTCAAAGTGCCGACCACGCACGCGGCGCCGGAGGGTGTAGCGCGTGGAATCATCGAGGGCATCAAGGCGATTCTTGCACATGGCGTCGGTCCGCACGAAATCGGATTCATTGCTCACTCGACCACGCAAGCCACGAACGCGCTACTCGAGGGCGACGTGGCTCGGGTTGCCGTCGTCGGACTGCTGGACGGCCTTGCACCTCTGGCGCGCATGCAGATGCGCTTTGCGCCGATACTCCTTGCCCCGGGCGTGCGATTCGAACCGCAATTCGCATTCGCACGAGAAAACAACGCCGCACAGACGGGCGAGCACGTCGAACGCCTGCGGGCCGGCGGCGCACAGGCAATTGCTTTTTCACAAGCTTTTGGCGTCGATCATCCCGATGCGGAGCGGCGGGCGGTGTTGCAGGCACGTGATCTTGGGATGTTTGCCACAGCCGGACATGAAGTTAGTTCGATGTACGGTTTGCGCGCCCGCACGCGAACCGCCGCACTCAATGCGGCCATTTTGCCCAGAATGGTGCGTACGGCCGACATGACCGCGCAAGCGCTTGAGCAATCCGCCATCCAGGTGCCGCTAATGATTATGCGCAGCGACGGCGGCGTCATGGACGTTCGTGAGATGCGACGGCGGCCGATCCTGACGATGCTTTCCGGTCCGGCTGCGGGCGTGGCGGGTGCGCTGCTACACGAAAATGTGACCGACGGTATCTTTATCGAGGTGGGCGGCACGAGCGCCGACTGTTCGGCGATACGGGCCGGCATGCCGCAAATGCGTCCCGCGCGGATCGGCGGCCACCGTACGATGCTACGCACGCTGGACGTTCGCACGCTCGCGATTGCCGGCGGAAGTATGGTGCGGGCCGACGGCGCCACGATTATCGACGTCGGTCCGCGTTCCGCGCACATCGCCGGGCTCAAGTATGCAAGTTTCGTTCCGCCGCAGATTTTTGAGGGCGCACAGGCGCAACGCATTGCGCCCACGCAGCACGACGCCGAAGATTACGTCGCAATCGTTACCAAGGACGGAACGCGTATTGCGCTCACGCCGACGTGCGCGGCCAATATGCTGGGATATGTTCCTGAAGGTGCGTTCGCGCGCGGCGATGCGCATGCAGCCCGGCGCGGGTTCGAGGTGCTCGGCACGCAACTTGGTGCGGACCCCGCTACGCTCGCGCAGCTCACGCTTGACAAAGCGTCCGCCAAACTGCGCGTGGCAATCGAGGATCTCATCGCTGATTACGAGCTCGATCCTAGAACGCTGGCGATCGTTGGTGGTGGCGGCGGTGCCGCTGCATTGGTTCCTTACACCGCAATGCGCATGGGATTGGACGTTCGGCTCGCGCGCGATGCGGAGGTCATCTCACCCGTGGGCGTCGCGCTCGCGCTCGTGCGTGAAGTCGTCGAACGTACCATCGTTGACCCCTCGCCGGAAGATATTCTTCGTATTCGCCGGGAAGCACAAGACGCGGTCGTGGCCTCGGGCGCATCGCCTG
>DASRSF010000327.1:0-3705 GCA_035656615.1 Vulcanimicrobiaceae bacterium
GTTCGCCGGCACCGGCTCGCGGAGCGACTGCTTACCGACGTGCTGGGCATGCGTTGGGATGAGGTGCAGCAAGAAGCATGCATGCTCGAACATGCAATTTCCGAGAACGTGGAGCAGCGCCTCTTGGCCGTTTTGGGAAATCCGACCGTATGTCCGCATGGCCTGCCCATTCCGCCGAAGGATCTGAGCGAACCCGAGCGCGGCGGCGTGCCGCTCGCGCAAATCGACATTGGAAGTCAAGCCGTCATTCAAGGAGTTACGCATGAGGTTCCGGAGATGCTTCGTTATCTTGGAGAAGTCGGCTTATTTCCGGGCGTGCAGGTACGCGTGCACGCAAAAGCGCCGATGGGCGGCCCGATGACCGTCGAGGTCGATAGCCGCAGACATGCGATATCGCTGGAGCTGGCGCGAATGGTCTTGGTCGACGCGTGATAACGCGCGCGCTCATCATCCTGAACGTCTTGGCCTATGTTTGGGAATTGTATACCGGCGCTCTTCGCAGCGACGCAGCGCTTATTCGTGACGGCGTTCTGACGCCCCAGCTCGTTCTGCAGTACCACGAATGGTGGCGCATTATCACCTCGGCGTTTTTGCACGGCGGCATCGCGCACATCGGTTTAAATATGCTTTCGCTGTACTGGCTGGGGCGTTTTATCGAAGCGGTGCTCGGCTCGCCGCGTATGCTGCTGGTCTATATGGTTTCGCTCGTCGTCTCGGGTTTGACCATCGTCTTTTTCTCTGCGTATAACGTGCCGACGCTCGGCGCGAGCGGTGCGATCTTCGGGTTATTCGGCGCGCTCTTTGCTATCGGAATCAAGCTCGGCGATCGCGGCACCGATCTCGTTCGTTCGAACATCGGGATCTTGGTCTTGAATCTCATCTTCAGTTTTACGTTCCCGGGAATCTCGTGGCAGGCGCACGTCGGCGGCCTCTTTGCCGGTTTTTTAACGACATTGCTTGTTTTCTGGCCGCCTAGGCCGGTGTATACACCGGTGTACGATTCGCAAAGCGGAACGCCGTACCAATCACAGGTTGAGATGCCGGATGACCAGCGGCATTGAAGAAACCTTCGCCCCCGGCGGACCGATCGCGCGTGCCCTTTCCGGGTTTGAAGCGCGCTCCGGACAGGTGCAGATGGCGCAGCTTATCGAGCGGGGCTTCATGGAAGGCGTCCATACGATCGTCGAAGCGGGTACCGGCGTCGGAAAATCGTTAGCATATCTTGTGCCCGCCTTGCGCAGCGGCAAAAAAATCGTTATTTCTACCGGCACGATCTCTTTACAGGAACAGTTGTTCAACAAAGACATTCCGATGGTCGTGCGCGCGCTTGATACGCCGGCGCGCATCACGCTGCTCAAAGGGCGCAACCATTACCTCTGCAAGCAAAAACTGGAACGAATTCGTTCGGAACGTTTGCTCGCGCCATCGCGCAGCATGCAAGCCGTGTGGGAATGGGGCGCACGTACCACAAGCGGAGATCGCGCCGAGTTGCCGTTCGTTCCGCCGGCCGATGAATGGGAGCAGGTCGATGCGGACGCAGACGACTGCATCGGCGAATTTTGCGAACACTTCCGCGATTGCTTTTTCTTCCGTAAACGCGACGAAGCGAAGTACGCAGACGTTGTGGTCGTCAATCACGCGTTGTTCTTTCTCGATTTAGCGATGGGTGGCGGATTGCTTCCGCCGTACGACTATGCAATTTTAGATGAGGCGCATCAGTGCGAGCGCTGGGCGACGGCAGCGCTCACGGCGACGTTGTCGCGCGCGACCGTCGGCCGGATGATGCGCAAGCTGCACCGTTCGTACACGCTGCCGGGAAACTTCGATTCGGATTTCGAGCGCGGTATGCGTGGTTTAGAGTCCGTGCTTGCGGCCGTGCCGGGCGAGCGTTACCCGCTGCACGTAAACGAAGAGGCGAGCCCCGCGCTCGAGACGCTTCGTCAGACGCTGTTCAAACTGGAAAACTGGCTGTACGCGCACTGGCATGACGGCTTGAAGAAGCGTCCGCAAAACGATGCCGAGGCGGAACGCCGGCGCGATCTGGCGATGCGCGCAATCCTGGCGCACCAGGCCACGATCGAACGCGCTCAATCCCCTCCGGAGACCGCAATAGCATGGGTTGAACGCAGCGATTCCGATGCACGCTACCAAATTAATAGTGCGCCGTTCGACGTGGCGGATTTTCTGCGCGCCGCGCTGTTCGAGCGTACGCCCAGCGTTGTGCTCACGAGCGCGACGATTGCCGATGGCGCCGCGGACGATGAGAACGCCTTTACGTTTCTCAGATCCTCGCTGGGCATACAGGACGCGCAGGAATTGGTTGCGCCCTCGCCTTTCGATTATCCGGCGCAGGCGCGCTTATTTGTTGCGCCGGCGGTCCTCAATCCGAAAGCGACCGACTTTGCGCGCAGAGCGGCTCCCCTTGTCGAGGAATGCTTGGATCGCAGCCGGGGACGCGCGTTTGTTTTATTTACGTCGTATGCGCGCCTTCGCGAAGTCTATGCGCTCGTACGCGAGCGGCTGCCCTTTCCGGTGCGGCTTCAAGGCGAACTTCCGCGCACGCAGCTGCTCGAATGGTTTCGCTCGACGCCGAATGCGGTGTTATTCGGAACCGGAACGTTTTGGGAAGGCATTGACGTCGTCGGCGAACAGCTCTCATGCGTCATCATCGATCGCCTCCCGTTTCCATCGCCCACCGATCCGCTGGTGCAGGCGCGAATAGATGCCATACAAGCACGTGGCGAAAGCGGCTTCGACCGCTACATGATTCCGGCTGCCACCGTGCGACTCAAACAAGGTTTCGGACGGCTCATTCGCAGCAAAAGCGATCGGGGATTAGTAGCACTTCTCGACGGGCGCGCTACCGGCTCGCGCTACGGAAGCATCATTATGTCCGCACTGCCCGCCGCCCGACGCGTAACGCACCTCGACGAGCTCGACGGCTTTTTCGACCGCGCTTAGTCCTCAGTTACCTCAACTTTCGCGCGTTCTTTTAGCTCTTCGACGACGCCGGAGTCCGCGAGCGTGGTCGTGTCGCCAAGTTGGCGGCCTTCGGCGACGTCGCGAAGCAGGCGGCGCATGATCTTTCCGCTGCGCGTCTTGGGAAGTTCTTGCGTAAACGTAATGTATTTGGGGCGCGTAAACTTGCCGAGTTTTTGCGCAACGTGTTCTCGAAGATCTTCGGCAAGCTGGGCCGAGCCGTTGCCTGCGCCGCGCAGGGAGACGAACGCGTAAATTGCCTGACCGGTAACCTCGTCGAGTTTGCCGCAAACGGCAGCTTCTGCGACGCGCGGATCATCAACGAGCGCGCTCTCGACCTCCGTGGTTGAAATGCGGTGGCCGCTGACGTTCATCACGTCGTCGATGCGGCCCATGAACCAAAAGTTCCCTTCGCCGTCCCGGCGGCAGCCGTCGCCGGCTAGATATTTGTGCTCGAATTTGGACCAATACGTTTGTTTGTAGCGCTCGTCGTCGCCGTAGATGCCGCGCAGCATTCCGGGCCATGGCCGCGTCAATACCGCGTAACCGCCGCCGCCCAACGGCACGGGTTCGCCCTTGTCGTTTACGACATCGGCCGCAATGCCCGGCAGCGGAAGCGTTGCGCTTCCCGGTGGTGTTGAAACGATGCCGGGAAGCGGCGAGATCATAATGCCGCCGGTCTCGGTTTGCCACCACGTGTCGACAACGGGACAGCGGTTTGCGCCG
>DASRSF010000328.1:0-15777 GCA_035656615.1 Vulcanimicrobiaceae bacterium
GGGTCCGAGTAACGGGTACCAAAATTCACTTTTATAACCCTCGCCACCCGATTCCGTACTCTGAAATAGATTACGGCGAAAAATTGCTGTGGGCTAAACCAATTGAATCGGATGTGATCATCGCGTACAAAATAGGCGACCATTGCTCGATGCATCGGCGCCGCCTCGATGCGTCAACAAAATGGATTTTAACGCATCCTTGCGATGATAAGATCATCGTTGCCGACGACGATCGTTCGCTGACGCTGAACGGAACCCGCCTGGAACTGCCCAATAAGCTGCGGTGCGCGGGCGTTGAGACGGATTCAGTTTTGGTCATCGTCTACACGGACGCCGCGATTCAAGGCCGTAACGCCTACCGATACAATCGAGACGGAACCCTAAAATGGCAAATCGGTGAACGTCGCTTCGACGCAGACGTACCGTTTACCAATATGGGTTGGGTTCGCGAAGGGACGCTGAAGGCGGAGGGTTTTACAGAAAACCGCGCCACTGGTGCAATCGTCGATTACGAAACGGGAGAGATCGTGGAGCGTGAGGATCCACGTTGAAAATTCTGCTTTGAATCCCTACAACGTGCAAGTCGCATAATAGATGAGTAACGGAGCCGCCCTAAGGCGGCTCCGTATTCTCACGGAGGAGCCCACGCGTCTGGAACCGAGCGCTCGGGGTAGCGTACCGTCATTGCTGGACTTGAGCGTGTACGCTCTCGGTCGTTGGTGAACTCAAACGTCTACGGGCTTGACCGGCATTTGGAGGTGCTTGCCGACCGCGCGGGCCTACTGCCTACGGTGAAAAATTATTACGCCGGGAAGCAAATAGCCCCCCGCCGCAAATTCGACCGCGAGCTCCAGCCGCAACTGGAAGTGTAGCGCCCCTGCGCTAAGCTCATCCTAGACTAGCCACAGGTTCGGCAGCTCGTTGCAACGCGGCGATACGCGCCTTGAGCGACGGGTGGCTCGAGAAAATGAACTCGTACCACCCGGGCTGTTCATCTTCGGCCAGGTTTTGATCGCGCAAGCGCCGGAATGCGGAAGCGCCGGTGATGGGTGCATGTGTTGCTTCACGCGCGAACCGATCGGCGGCCCATTCACGCGATCGCGAGAACGCGCTGATCGCCGGGCGAATCGCCTGGGAAAATAAGACGGACCACCATTGAATCTGTGCGAGCGTGCGCGGCGATTCGGGATGCTTTCGTGCGCGTTCGCCGAGCGCCGCGTACGCGGCAAAGAGCATGAACGTCGCCGCGATCTGGCCCAGGATAATTAAGCGCCAACTGTCGCGCGATACATAGTGCCCCAGCTCGTGGGCTACGACAAATTCGATTTCTTCAGGCGGGAAATTACTGATAAGCGTATCGCCCACGACAATGCGATGCGTGTTACCGATTCCGGTAACGAAGGCGTTCGCTTTCTTCGTTTGTTTGCTCATGTCCATGCGTAGAATTTCGGCCTCGCCGACACCGTAACGCGTGGCGAGCGCGCGCAGGCGGCGTTCCAAATCGCCTTCAATGGGGCGATATTCATTGAATAGCGGCATAATGTAGATCGGAACCACAATGTTTGCGAGCAGCAGTAAAGGAAACACCGCGGCACTCGCGATGTACGGCCATGTGCGAGGCCAGCGACGAATTGCCTGCGCAAAGAGCGCGGTCAACACCGCAGTCACTGCGGCGCCGATCGCTTCTTGCTTGACCTTGTCGTTGATCCATGACCCCAGCGATTGTTCGCTCAGGCCGTACGCGCGTTCCAGTCCAAAACCTTCGACAAGATCCGCCGGTGCATCGACCAACGTATCGAGCACAAAACCTTCGATTGCAAAAATAGGCGCGCGCAGCCATTGCGGAAGATGCTCGACGCTGTGTTCCATGAGTACGCCGAGCGGGCCGTACGCCAATGCGGCCGATCCGGCCAACGAGCGCGTGATGCCGGCCAGCGCGAGCGCGCGTCGCGTAGCACCGTACGCAGCCGCGTCGGCCGGGCGCGCAGTAACTCGCCCGCGGAACACGCGTGTGGCTTCGAAGGTACGCACGGCGGCGTATCCTGCGATCAGCCCGCCGGCGGCGCCGAGAAGAAACTTTTGCGTGTGCATGGTACTCCGTATCGATGAAGGTTATCAAGAACGCGCGCGTCTATTGCTACGATCCCCGCAGTAAGGCGTATTCCCGGCATTCCGGCATTGTACTCATGGGCGACCGCATCGCTTCGCTCGACCCTTCGCAGGCGGGCACCGGCGTAGAAGTTGTGGACGCCGAAGGCGCCACAATCCTTCCGGCATTCGCGGACTGTCACGTACACTTGACCGATACCGGATATTTCCTGGGAAATCGCTACTTGGGAAACGTGCGTTCGTACGATCAGTTCGATGCGGCGATTGCAAGTGTGCCGCGCGAGCGCTTCGTATTTGCGGGACAATACGATGAATCGTCCTGGCACGATCGCGCAACGGCGGATGCCGGACCACTCGAACGTCACGCTCCCGACGCCTTCGCGATGCTCGTACGAGTCGACGGTCACTCGTGCATCGTTAATAAAAAGACGCTGGCTTGGCTCAACCTTGCGCCGCAAACCTCCGGTATCGAAACGGCGCCCGATGGAACGCCGACCGGGAAGCTGTTTCTGGAGGCGAATTGGAAAGCGCACTCCGCGTATATGAAGCAGTTGCCTGCCTCCGACAAACGCGCGGCGGACGAACGGGCCGCTGCGCTGGCACTGTCGCGGGGCTATCTGCACTTGCATGCGCAGCTCGTGGGTTTCGAACGAGACGAATATGCTGCGCAGGTTGCTGCGTTTCAACAAATCCCCGGGCCGAAATGGTATCCGAAGATTTGCGAGCCCGACGCGCGCCTTGCGGATGAATTGGGTTTACGTTTTATCGGCGGCGATGTGTTTCTCGACGGATCGATCGGCAGTTGCACCGCGGCGGTGACGCACCCATTTTATAACGGCTCGGTGGGCGAATTGAAGTACAGCGACGACCAGGTGTACGAGTACTTCGCGACAGCAGAAGCGCTGGGGATTTCGGCAGGCGTGCATGCCATCGGCGATCGTGCAATAGAGCAATGTATTGCGACCTGGGAGCGAGTACTGAGCGGCAAGCCCAGTTCGCGTGGCAACCGTCATTTTATCGAACACTTCGAAATCGCGCGGTCCGAGCACATTGCGGCGTGCGCGCGTATGGGTCTGTATTTATCGATGCAGCCGCAGTTTGATCAGCTGTGGGGAGGCGAGGGCGGCATGTACGATGCACGTTTGGGAACCGAGCGAATGCGGAGCATGAATGCGCTCGGGCGAATCCAGCGCGCCGGTGCGTTCCTGTGCGGCGGAGACGACAGCCCGGTTTGCAATTTCTCCCCACTCGAAGGTATGCAAGCCGCGCTGGATCATCACGAGCCGCAAGAGCGGCTCTCGCCGGAAGAAGCCGTTACAATGTATACATATAGCGCTGCACGATTAGGCCACGTAGAGGACCGTACCGGTGTCTTGGCTCCGGGATATGCGGCGGACATGGTGTGGCTCGACAAAGATCCGCTTGCGGGTGAACCCTTCACGAATTGCCGCGTGCTCGCAACGTGGGCCGACGGCAAAGCCGTCTTTGAAACATAACTTTGGGTGCCTGGTATGATACCAGCGATGATGAAACGCGCGCGCTTTATTGCCACGGCCGGCAGCATTGCGGCTATGGCAGCCATACCGGTGCTTGCATCGGCTTCGGAATCCGGTATCACGCTGGTTACGCCTACCGGCCCGATCTACGGTACGCTCGCACTTCCGGATGGCGCGGGACCATTTCCCGTCGTGCTGATCATTGCGGGTTCCGGGCCAACGGATCGCGACGGCAACAACCCAATGCTCGGCGGTGGCAATACGTACAAGCTGCTCGCGGCCGCGCTCGCGAAGCGCGGCATTGCGAGCGTGCGGTATGACAAGCGGGGCATCGGTCAAAGCGCAGCGTCCGCACCGTCCCAGCGCAATCTGCGCTTCGACATGTACGTCGAGGACGCGGCCGCCTGGCTGCGGCAGCTCAAAAACGACCGCCGCTTCACGCGCGTCGTAGTGGCGGGGCATAGCGAGGGATCTCTTATAGGAATGATCGCCGCGCAGCGGGCTCCCGCCGACGCATTCGTTTCACTTGAAGGCGCGGGGCGCCGCGGCTCGGTCGTGCTGCTGGAGCAGCTCAAAAAGCAGCTTACGCCCACGGTGTATGCGCAAACCGAAAGCGTCGTCAATACGTTGGCAAGCGGCAAGACGGCCGCGCTTCCGGCCGCATGGCCGCAAGGATTGCGCTCGCTATTTGATCCTTCCATTCAGCCGTACTTGATTTCGTGGTTTGCCTACGATCCTCAAACGGAGATCCACAAACTCCGCATCCCCGTAACAATCGTGCAAGGGACGGCTGACGTTCAGGTTTCGATGACGGACGCGGATGCGCTCAAAGACGGCTCGCCCCGCGCGAAGCTGGTCCTCGTAGCCGGCATGAACCACGTGTTGCGGTATGATCCCGACGTGAGCAGCATGCAGGCCGTCATCAAGGGATACCAGGACCCGACGCTGCCGATTGAGCCTGCGGTAACCGACGCAATCGTGACGGCAGCTAAATAATCGAGATCGTTTCTTTCGGCTTGGGATGGGCTTCGATTGAGGCGATCAGCGCTGATGCCAGCTCGTCGCACACCGGGTCGTCGATCTCTTCTATGCGTCCTTCATCGGCGAGCTGCGCTTTCTTGGGATCTATGGGTAGTCGCGCCAGCACCGGAGCTCTCGCGAGCTCCGCGACGCGGTCGGCATATGACGGACCAAAAACGTCGTAACGTTTGCCCGTGTCAGGCGCAATGAAGTACGACATGTTTTCCACCACGCCCAGAATCGGTTTTTTCAGTTGATGAACCAGATTGGCGGCTTTGCGTACGATCATCGTCGCGAGCGCTTGCGGCATGGTCACCAGAACAACACCATCGACGCTTAGAGACTGCAGCACCGTGAGTGGAGCGTCGGATGTTCCCGGCGGGAGATCGATTAGCAAATAATCCAGATCGCTCCACAGCACCTGTTCGTAAAACTGACGGATGACGCCGGAGAGAATTGGTCCGCGCCAAATCATCGCGGTGTCTTCTTTGTCGGTCAACAAATTCGAGCTGACGATCTCAATAGCGCTGCGGGATTGCGCCGGAATCATCAGCGGCTGCGGATTGCCTTGCGGCGTGCGGGGCGCGTTCGGATCGGCCTCGATGACGAGCGGCTTGGAAAGACCGAACAGCTTGGGGATCGATGGCCCGGTAATGTCGCCATCCAGTATGCCGACGGAAAGATTGCGGCGTCGCAATCCAAGTGCCAGTAACGCCGTCACCAGTGATTTGCCCACGCCGCCTTTGCCTGACATAACCGGTACCACATGGGCGATACGAGCTTTGCCTTTGAATTCACCCGGCGCTCGCCGTGCCGGCGTCCGATCCTCGGCGCTAACGTTGGGCACGAATCCCGATAAGCGCGCTTGAACGAGCGCAGCGATAATCGGCTCGGTCCGCAAGCCGTGTGCTTTCGCCCCTTGCTCGATCGTCTCGTATTTGTTGACGCCGCACCCGGCACAGTGAAGACCGAAACGCCCCAGCACGTCGGCGGCAATCGGCAAATGGCCGACCAATTCGCTGATATTGGACTTCGGAGTTATCTCCATCTCGATGTGCGGCATGGTGATGGGCTTCGCGATGCGAACGGAACGTTACTTTGCGAGGAATATCGCAGGACGAGTTGGTGCTTCTCGCGGCGGCGTATCTCCATCTGCCCGCCCGGCGTTTACGCGCGCTCGTGCGAGGCGAAGACCCTTCGCTCAAAGAGTGGGTTACGCAAGAGTCTGCTCGCAAGGTTGCCCACGCACGCCACCAGGCGCGTGAGGCGGCGGCACGGCTCGCAAAACTCGGCGCCGTCCTGGTGACGATGCGCGATACCGCGTATCCCGCCGGTCTGCGCGATTTGGACGATCCGCCCGCCTTTCTTTGCGTGCGCGGTGCCCTTGCGCAGGGCGGAATCGCGATTGTGGGCAGCCGCATGCCGCCGACGGAGGCAGCGCAGTTCGCACGTGAACTCGCCCGCATCTGCGGGACGCCGGTCGTGAGCGGTCTTGCGTTAGGTATTGATGCCGCAGCTCATGGGGGCGCACTTGAGGCCGGATTGCCGACGATCGCGTACGTCGGTACCGGTTTGGGACGTACATATCCGCAAGAGCATCGCGCACTCGAGGACGCAATTATCGCGCGTGGCGGAGCCGTTGCCACCGAGCGGCTCCCGGATGAGCCGCTTACGAAGTGGGCACTGGTTCATCGCGATCGTTTGCAAGCCGCGCATGCCGCTGCAACGGTGCTCGTTGCGAGCGAGATTGACGGCGGCGCAATGCAAACGATGCATTTTGCCGGCCTGCTGGAACGCCCGCGTTTTGCATTGGATGCGACAGGGAGCACGTACTATGCCGGGAATGTGCAGGCTCGCGCGCACGGTGCGATTGCGCTTCCGCTCGATCCGCACGCGGCGCTCAAGATCATCCAATCGGTGTTACTCAAAGGAAATGCAACTCGTGCACGTGGACGTCAACAGTGAGTTCGCCCTTCGGGCGGCGCAGGTTCTCGCGGGGGGCTGTGACTCCCCCGTGCGTTCGGGTTGGGGCGTAGGCGGAACACCGTTTATTCAAGTGCGCGGAGAAGGCGCGTACGCATATGACGAGCGCGGCGATCGGTACATCGATTACATCATGGCATATGGACCGCTGCTTTTCGGTCACAATCACCCAGCGTTGACACATGGATTAGACGCGCTGGCCGCGTGCGGTATCGTGCACGGCAATACGCATCCGCAAGAAGTGCGGCTGGCGGAAAGAATTCGCAGCTATCTTCCCTCGATGGAACGCTTGCGCTTTGTTACCACCGGTACCGAGGCCGTCATGAGCGCGGTTCGTGTGGCGCGCGCCTACACCGGCCGCAATCTCCTGGTAAAGTTCGCCGGAAATTATCACGGCCATTTCGATTTGGCGCTGTTGAATGCCGGCGCTTCCGCGCACACGCCGGACGCACGGCGCAGCGGCATTCCCGAAGGCGTTATGCGAGATGTCGTCGTGGCGCGCTACAACGATTTGGAATCCCTGGATGCGTTGCTCACCGGACGGGAATCGCAACTCGCTGCAATCCTGGTTGAACCGATCGTCGGAAATATGGGTTACGTGACGCCTGTCTGCGGATTCTTGGATGGCTTACGGGAACGCACCGAACGCTACGGTGCGCTCTTGATCTTCGATGAAGTAATTACGTGGCTGCGCTTTGGCTTGCGTGGCGCCCAAGGACGGCTCGGCGTTGTGCCCGATATGACGACGATCGGAAAAATCATGGGCGGCGGTTTTCCGATCGCTGCTTTCGGCGGCAACGCTGACGTGATGGACGTCTTAGCTCCACGCGGCGGGACGTTTACGGGCGGCACGCATGCCGGAAATCCGTTTTGTGTCGCGATGGCGCACCGCGTCCTGGATCTGCTGGAATCGCATCCCGAGTATTATCCCGCAATGGACGCGCTGGGACGGCGCTTGGCGGACGGAATCCGTGCTGTATTCCGCAACCGCAGTTTGCCGTATGCCGTCGTGCAGCACGAGTCGGTCGTCGATTTTGCATTTCGGCCCGGCGAGCCGGCACGCAACTACGATGATGCGCTCGCCGCGGATCGCGGGCGGTACGCCGCATACTATGCCGCAATGCGCTCGCGCGGTGTACTTCTGCCTCCCTCGCAAAACGAAGTAATGTTCCTGTCGACCGCCCACACGCCGCAAGATATCGACCAAACCCTCGAAGCGATAGACGCGTCGTTGGAAGCGATCGATTTGTAGCGCTCCTCTTTACCGGATATTCGCAGCGCTGGGCAAGGACAGCGTGCAAGCGTGGGTACGGCCGAGTGCGAGGCCGTCGCGCACCGAGAACTAAGGGTGAAAACGGACAGCGGACCGGTCATTGCGCTGGCGCGCGGGGAGGTGGCCGGTCCGCTGTCCATAGGTGAACGACGTTGTCCTGCGCTTCGCGCCGTTCACTTCTCTTATAGTATAAGAGAACTCGGCGTCGAGGAATAGTGGCGCGCGCAAAAAGTTCGCGTTCGAATATTAATCACGTGCAGGCGCGGGATACACGACCGGGCTGCGCAGGCCCTGGGCATCGAGGGCCCGGACGCCAATGATGAAGTCGTCCTTGCTCACCGGGATCGTCGCTTGGGAGGCGTTGCCGACGTTGACCGCGTGCTGCCAGACCGGCGAGGTAGTAGCGCGCCATACCAGCTCGTACGCGCTTGCGCGAGCTGCGGGCGTCCATCGCAACGTCGTGTCGTACCCGAGCATCTTGGTAAGCATCTGGGCATTTCCGGGTTGCCCGGGCCCGAGCGCCAGCGTAGCCAGCGCGGCGAGGTTCATCTGTGTAACCCGTGCCAGGTAGTCGTAATCAACGTAGGCCGGCAGGTCGCCGTATTGCACGCCGTCTTGGATGCGAATGGTTTGATGCTGGTGCGCATAGTTCTCATACTTCTCCACGAAGCGCATCGCGGGATAGCTTTGAGCCGTAAATGACTCCTCGTCACCACCGCGCAAGAAGCGGTCGGCGCGGTAGATCAGCTCGCCGTTCATCTGCGGTACGTACAGCTCAGCGGTGCTCTTCACGAAACGTGCCAGTTCGCGCGAGGGTGAGTCGTTCTCCGACCCGACCAGATTCACGCGGCGGATGTCGGCGCGAACCGGTAGCGCTTGGCTAAAAATCCGCACGATATATGGCGCCTTCTCTCCGTGAGGCCCGACGGACGCGCCGATGATGTCGTTGTTGAGGTCGGCTACGATGTTCTCGCCTCGGGCTCGTGCCGCCGCCGCATAATGCTCTGACCCGAACAGCCCTTGCTCTTCGCCGTCAAAGCACGCGAAGACGACCGTGCCGTGCAGCGCAGAGCGGGCAAGCACCTTGGCGGCCTCGATGACCGCGGACGTACCCGAACCGTTATCGTCTGCGCCCGGTGCGTCGAGCGTCGCGTCGTTCCCGTTGCTGTTGCGCGAGTCGTAGTGACTGGAGATGACGTAGGTCCGTTTGTCGGGATCGTCGCCTCGAAGTACCGCGATAACGCTGGAAATGGTTACCGCTCGTGGAGTTTGGTCGGTTTTGGGCTGCAGGAACGTGTCGTAGGAGACGGTCATGCGCCCATCGCTTTCCCGAGCGATGGCCTCGAACTGCGATCGGATCCAGTCGCGGGCGGCAAAGACGCCGCGGTTCGGCGAGTTTAGATGTTCGGAGAACGCGTTTCGCGTTCCGAACGCGACCAGCCGGAGATCGGTTGCGCGCAGATCCGAGGGCGAGATCGCCGCGACCATCGCTTCAATGCGAGGATCGGCGCGCTCGACAGGCTCTTGCGTGGAATTTGGTGCGACGGCGAGCATGAGCAGCGCGCCTAGCGTAAGAGAAAAGAAGCGGCGGAACGTCATTCCCGCCAGTTCACGACGCCATCGATTGTTCCTGATCGCTCCGGCCCCGGCGCACGTACCTCCCTAAGACAATGGCCGTGCCGCGCCCCGGCACGGAGTGCACGGCGAAGATGTCGGTGCACCTGCGCATGATTGCCAATCCACGTCCGCGTTCGGCAAAGGCATCGGGTATCACGACGCTCGCCAGGGGGTTGATTTTGAAGCCGTCGCCCGAATCGATGACGGTAGCCACGATCTTGTCGCCTTCGTAATCGCAGCGCACCTCAATGACCCCGGCGCTGCGGGAATGTTCGATAGCGTTCGCGAGCGCCTCGCCTACGGCGAAGATAAACTCCTCGAGATCACTGCGGCCGATCCCCAGTCCTCCGGCGAAGGCCCGCAGCTCTTCGCGGGCGGTACGGCTGAAGCGGGCGTCCGGGAGAATGCGCAGTTTAAGCGCCTGCCCCGGTTCGGCGGCGCTCGGCGCGGGAGCGACCGGAGCTTCGTGCGAGTTCACCAGGAGAGATTCTACCTCACCCCGGCCGAAGTTAACATCGTGGCCTACGTCTATATCCTGCGCTGTTCGGACGGCTCGCTGTATACGGGCTGGACCCCGGACTTGGAGCGCCGGCTGCGTGCGCATACGGCTGGGCAGGCCAGCAAGTACACCCGCTCTCGCTTGCCCGTCGCTTTGGCGGCCTGGGCCCGCTTCAAAACGCCGGCGGCGGCGCGCAGTTTCGAGGCGCGTTTTAAGCGGATGACGCGCGCTGCAAAATTGGAGGCGCTACGTAGGCGCGAGGCGTTTGGCGTGCGGGTGCACAACATGGAGCGCGATGGCTACGACGACCGCCCCCACCGGAGAAGAATTACGCACGCTCGTGGACCGCGCCAAGCACGAACGGGCACGGATCTCGACGAGCAAAGGCGACCTGGTATTTGAGTTCTATCCTGACGAGGCGCCCCAGCACTGCGCGGCATTTATCAAACTGACCGACGCCGGCTTTTACGATGGTCTAACGTTCCATCGCGTCGAGCCCGGTTTTGTGGTCCAGGGAGGCGACCCGTCCGGTAACGGTACGGGCGGACCGGGCTACAAATTGCAAGCCGAATTCAACGAGCGCCCGCACGTGCGCGGGACGGTTGCGATGGCGCGCGCCGGGCATCCGGATTCCGCAGGCTCGCAATTCTACATCTGCCTGGACGACGCGCGTTTCTTAGACCGCCAATATACCGTCTTCGGGCAATTGATCAGCGGATTCGAAACGCTGGACAATATTCGCGTCGGCGACACGATGACCAAGGTCACCATCGAAGAACCGAAAGCGCGATAGCGTTATAAGTTGGTTCCGGCTACCGCGCCGTAGATCTGCTGCGAGATGCGCGCAATCCCGTCGTACGCTTGTTGCGGAGAATCCAGCCCGCTGGTGTACACGGCCAGCACATACGGGGAATCGCCGAACGGCTCGACGATTGCGACGTCGCTGCGCGATCGGCTGAGCTCGCCCGTCTTGTTGGCGACGGCAATCCCGCGCGGAAGCAGCCGCGGTATCGTGTCCCGGTCGGATTGGCCGAGCATGACGTCGATCATGGCCCGGCAGGAGTCCGGCGTCGCAACCGTCACCAAACCTTCGCGCACGCTGCGTTCCATCTCGTAGAGCAGGTGGGCCATGTCCGCCGGAGTCGTGCGGTTGTCCATGTGGTGCAGAATCGCGCCCGTATCCAAGAAGTGCCGGCGCAATGTGGTATGCCGCAGCCCCGCTTTGCGCGTGACCGAATTGATGGCCTGGAAGCCGAAGTGCGAAATGAGCAGATTGCTGGCGGTGTTGTCGCTTTGCTGAATCATCGGTACGAGCAGCTCGTGCACCGTGAATCGCTCACCGTCCCGGGCGTGCTCCATAAAGTCTGAACCGCCGATCAAATCACCGGAACCAAACGTGATCCGCTCGCGCATGACGCCGGGATTTCGCTGTGCCGCTTTGAAGGCCGTCAGCATGATGAGCACTTTTATCGTGGATGCGCTCGGGAATGACACGCCCGCATTGTACGCGTACAGCGGTGCGCCGTCCGCCATTGTGCGCGCATAGACGCCGACGTTTCCCGGAATGCTGGCGATTGCCGGCCCAAGAAGCGCCTGTAACCCGGTGCGCGCCGCAAGCGGACGCGGCAAAGCTAGTGTGGCAACCGTGCCGGCGAGAAATACCGATCGTTTCATTGCACCGTCATGATCCCGTGCCTTGGTAATGTTGCAATCCCTTTCGCCAGAACATGTACGAAACCGCCAGCCAAGCCGCTCCGATGACCGGGGTAAGCAATCCGATCTGGGGTGAAAGGGAGAGGCCCGTGTCGGTTTTGTGCAGTAAAAACGTGGCCGGAAAATAGTTCATGAACGCAAACGGAAATACAAATGCCAGAATGACCCGTACGCCGCGCGTGTAGATGCTGATTGGGTACCGCGTAAACTCTTGCTCCAGCGACATGATCACCCAGCGCAGCGTGTCCACCCGAACGAACCAGAACGAAATCGTGGCGACCATCAGGGAGATCCCCAGGTCGATAAGTGCGCCGCCAACGACGACCAGCGGCACGAAAAGCACGAAGGCCCAATCGACGGAGGCGCCGCTGTAACGGGTGGCGAGGACAAAGAACACGACGGCGAGCGCCAGACCGTCGAAAGACAGTTGTGATGGCACCGTGAGAACCTGGAAAAGTGTATCAAGCGGGCGCACCAGAAAACGATCGAACCGGCCTTCGCGTACGTAGTCTGGAACGCTCACAACGTTGAAGAAAAAGGTATTGTGAAACTCATGGCCCATCATCCAGAGCGCATACAAGAATGCCATCTGACGGAAGTCCCAGCCATTCATCGAGGGAAACTGACGAAGCGTCACCCACAGCGCAGCGATCGCCGTACCGTGATAGACGATCGTAAACGCGAGCCACATGAAAAAGTTCGCGCGGTACTCGAGCATCGTCAACAGGTTGATTCGCCAGTATTGGTAGTACGTTGCGAGCATTACCGGTAGATTTCACGTTCGACTCGGAACTTTCCGTTCAGCCGCCGTACCGGCTCGACCTCACCGTTCAGGCACTTCGGCGCGTTCAGCCCAACATCGTGGACGTTCTGGATGACGACAACGTCTATCGCCGGGCGCTCGTCGATGAAACGGGCACGAACCTGGTCGAGGTGCGTCAGAGCGCGCCCGACAAGTTGACGTTGCGGCTTTCCGGAAGCCGCCCGGGGCGCTGGGTACCCACGGTAGCGCGCATGCTCGGCGTGTACGTCAACTTGGACGAATGGTACCGCAGGGCGTCAGCGATCCCCGCGGTTGCGCAATTGAGCGCAGAGATGCGCGGACTTCGCCCCCCGCAATATCCGTTCTTGTGGGAGGCGCTCTCGCACGCCATCGTGTTCCAACAGCTAAGCTTGCACGCCGCGGGCACGATCATGCGCCGCTTCGTTCAAGGATTGAGCCGCCCGCTTACCGACGGCGATCGCTTGTACTATCCGTTCGTAACGCCGCAAGCGGTTCTCAAAGCACCGGACGCGACGCTGCGCAGCTTTGGCCTGAGCGCCGCGAAGGTCGGGCACCTTCGAACGGCCGCGACGGCTATTTTGGGGCACTCGATTGACGAAGGAATGATCGAATCCCTCGACAGTTTGCAAGCCTCGGCGCTGCTCATGAATTTGCGCGGCATCGGTCCGTGGAGCGCCTCGCTCGTCCTGCTGCGCGGTTTTGGGCGGCTGGACGTCTTTCCGCTCAAAGATTCGGGGGTCGCGCGCAGTGTCGCAATGCTTTCCACTTCGTATGAAGTGAAGATGAACGAAGCCTTGGAGGCGCTGGGACCCGTGCAAGGCATGCTGTATTTTCACTTGCTTCTGGGCAGAATCCGGCGCAAGCGCGGCGCGCCTAGCCGCCCTGAATGACCACGCGTCGCGATGCGGCTTGCCAGACGAACCACGATAGGCCGCTAAAGGCCGCCAGCCACAGTACTTGTGTGAGGAAGTAGCGGCCGTATTGCGCGGGTGGAATTAAGCCGACGTAGATCAGCAGCGGCGTGGAATACACGGCGGCGAACGGCAGCGCGAAGACGATGCGGCCCAGGATGCCGGGAAAGAACGTCAGCGGAATGATCTGCCCGCTTAGCAGATCCGAGACCCATCGTACGATCAGCTGCACGGCGAACGTTTCGAGTGTCCAAAATGCCACCGAGTTCATCAAAAAGTTCAGAAAGAAATTCACCAAATATCCGAGCGCGAACGAAACCAAGAAGGCTGCCAGAACGTGCCATGGCGGCACGTCGATATGCACCAGGAGCAACGCAAAGAAGACGGACGGGATGACGAGCAGCATGTGCAAGAGCGTTTGGCCGAATCCATCGCTGAAGAAATAGAGCGGGACGCTGATGGGTTTCATCAAGTCGGTGGCAATCGTGCCTTCGCGAACTTTTTCGCGAATGAGCCGCGTGCCGTCAACTTCTAAAATCAGCGACATCAGCAGCGCGACGGTCGCGTAGGTGATCATTGCGTGGAGGGGCAGGTTCATCGGCGCGGCGTTTTGGGCATAAAGCGCGGTCCAGATGGAGCGCAGCAGGTATACCCGCACGATGAGCGAGCCGATCTCGGTAAAGACCTCCAGGCGGTACGTCGCCTCGCGGGCAAATGCTTTCTTTGCGAACTCGACGTAGGCGCGAACGTTCATGCCGGCGGAAGCGTGATGGGATGGGCTTCGTAACTTCCATCCGGATGCTCGAAGCGAAGTTGCAAATGCCGGTCATCCGTTACGGAAAACGTGGCGGTGAAGTTCGTGGAACTGCGGGGCGGAATCGTGGGAAGGTTGCACCATTGCAAACGGGGCAAATTGGCGTTCCCGCTCGCGTCAACCAACAAAAACTCCGTCGGACGGCAGCTCATCGGCGAACTGCCCGCATTGCGGATTGTGCCCGTCACGATCACTCCGCTTAACGGGACGCCCGAGGCACCGTTGCGCATTGCAACTCGGGAGGCTTCGACGGATGTCACGTCGGCGGTCTTCGACTGCACGGCGTTGCGCTGCGCTCGGCTGCTGCACGCGCACAGCGCAAGCAGCAGCATAAGCGCGCACAAACCGCGCATCACTTCTTTCCTTTTTTCTCTCGGGCGATGGCGGCTTCACGGCGCAGCCGTGCTTCTTCGAGTTCTAGAAACATGACGTCGACGACTTTCTCGACTTCGACGGCTTGCGTGGGAGCCGGCTCCTCGGTTCGTTTCGGAGGCGGCTTGGCGGCAGCCGGCTTTTTCACCGTTTCCGGCACAACCGTGTCTTGTGCGTGCATCTTGCGCAAGAACTTGGCATATGTCTGCGCCGCTTTTGATCGCACGTCCGGGGCGTCTGCGAGATTGAAGACATCTTGGAAGAAGTTCATTTGGGCGTGAATTTGGGCCGCCTGATCCGGCGGGTAGATCTTCGCCGGATTACCGAAGGCGATGTGCTGCATGGGGACGTGATGCCCTCTTGGGACAACCGTGTTGACGTGCACGATCGCTCCGAGCGCGACGCTGGTTTGTTCCTCGATCGTTGCGCCGTTGAAGACTTTCGCGCCCGCGGCGATAAAACAGCCGGGCTCGAGCGTTGCGCCCACGACGTAGGCGCCCGGGCCGATGATGCAGCTCTCACCTATCGACAACGGGAACTGCATGGCCGTTCCACCGCTCGATTTAAGAACCGCGTTCTCCATGATGACGGAATTCGCGGCGATGGTGATAGGAGCGCCCTCGGCCGTCACGACCGCGCCGAAAAGAATAACGCAGCCTTCTTCAATGCTCACTTCTCCACTGACGAGGGCATCGGGCGCAATGTATGCCGAGGCGTGAATGTTCGGCTTTTTTGTTCCGCTCGAGATAATCATGACGGGGTTCGCTCCTGTTGGTATCCTTCCAAGTAAATGCGGCGGATGATCGATTCCAGATCCGGCTCTTCGATGGTCACGTCGCGCAAATCGTAGCGTTCCATGGCCATGCGGATCAATTGATCGGCGCGCACCCGGCGCCGGTCGAAGCGGTATTTCACGACCATATGATCGTTTGAGACAATCGAGGCCCCCTCCAGTTCCGGGTCGGCCTGCGGTTCGGTGAACGTGAGGATCAGCGTGCGGTGCGTTCCGTACTGTTCTTTGATGTGTTCGATGCCTCCGTTGTAGATGACCATTCCATTGTCGATGATGATGATCCGCCGGCATAGGCGCTCGACGTCCGCGAGATCATGCGTGGTCAAAATGATCGTCGTTTGGCGCGCTTCGTTGATGTGCCGGACAAATTCCCGAATCGCTTCTTTTGCGATA
>DASRSF010000329.1:0-9630 GCA_035656615.1 Vulcanimicrobiaceae bacterium
GACGACAACGGTGACGCTCCGCCCAAGTACAGCGACGACAATCAAACCGGCGTCGGACCGTACGCGGAATTGGATGTTACGCCGACCGGAACGGGAACATGCTCGATTACCGCGGCGGAAGACATGCGGTATTTAATCGACGACAGTAACCCACTCGATCCTAAACCCCGAAGCGCGTCCGTCAGCGTAACGTTACAATAATTAATTGATGCCGGCGTAGCGGCCGCGGCCTTCGTATCCGACTTGAATAACGCGGCCTTCTTCTACTAATACGGGCACCGTGTGGTCGCCGTCGCATAGATCCAGCATGCGATCCAATGCGTCGGGATCGTTCTCAACATCGTATTCGATAAAGTGTTCGTGCCGCCACTGCAGATCATCGCGAAGCTGCGCGGTATATGGACATGCCGCCGTACCGTATAATTCAAGCATGGCAGCTCAATGATATCCCAGGGTAGGCGCCGCAGCAGCAACAAACGGCATGCCTGCTCGCGTTACGGCGCGCTTTTGGCCGCCGTAGGTGCCTCGGCCAATGCCCCCGCAAGATGGGGTTCAACCGGATTTGTGAGCTGCGCCGCGCGCATCCTAAGAATTTGCGCGGGCCCGGGAACGCCGTAATACACCGGCGACACGCTGAGCGGCGTATCGTCAAAGTATCCCGCTACGCCTGCAAGAATGTCCGAGCAGACCTGGAGGGGCCAGTGCGATTGCATGGCCAGCATATTTTCCAGGGTGGCTTTGAATGAACCGTGCGCAAGTGGAAAAGCCGACGATTTAAGCGCAACGCCGGTCACGTCACTGGCGCGCAGCTGCACGAGCCGCGCCTCAACATGCCGGCGGTGCTCGCACACTTCCCAAAAACCCGGCGCGTCGGTCGTTGAGTCGGCCGGCTCGCCGTGAACGAACGTCCAAGCTCCATATTTCGCCATGGGAGAAAGTTGTATGCCGCGCCGGCGTTCCCCGAAATGAAGGATAAAGTCGAGCCCGCACCCCCGCACGTCACGCTGCCAGTCAATGCTGCCGTTGTCCGGCCAGGCGTCGATAATCGGCAGCTCGGCGCGAAAATGTTGCAACTGCGCCATCCCCGCCCCGCCCAGCAAGCGAATGTGCAGCGCGTGCAAAAACCGGTCGTACGCGCTCGCGCGCGATTCTAATCCGCACATCGCCTGGTCGTCCACGACTGCGGATAACGAGGCGATGCCGCTCTCTTCCAGGCGGCGCACGCAGTCCAGCTGCCAGGCCCCAAGCCTGCCGCCCAAAATGGAAACCGCGTACGCTAGCACAAAAAAGAACCGCTCCGTAAGGCACGCAACTGTAGACATATTGTAGTGTCCGCGCGGGCGCTCGCGCGAGGGTCGAACCATAGTCGCTTCGGCCTATCGGGACGCGGTGCGAAAGGGGTGCTACAATATCGCCATGAGGGGCACGTTCACCGTTTTTGCGCTCCTGTCGGCCGCATCGCTCCTTGTGCCGCGTCCCGCCCAGGCCGTACTGCCGGGCGCCGTCGTTACCTCGAAACAGCCCGCGCCTCAAGCCCGCCTGCGGACATTCTATCCGCTGATTTCGGCTTCGATCCGCCATGCGGGCGGCTCAAACGTACACGTTTTCCTCGATGGGAAGGACGTAACGTCATTCGCCGGCCGGCAAGGCGATCGCATCGAATACGTGCCGCGGGACCGTCTACCCGCGGGCTGGCACGACGTTTTTCTTGAAGGCACCGGGGCAGACGGCTGGCGCTTCAGCGATGCGTGGGTGTTCCAAACGCAAGCGCCGGACCTTGATTGGGATGATTCGAATACCGGTTCGCCGGTCTTCATACCGGTTGGCACGACGCTCGCATCGTCCTGGTACGGAGGATTCCTCCACTTCTTCTTCGTTGGGCCGGGCGATGGATTCGCCGTATTGCAGCTGTGCAACCTTGGAGCGTACCCGTTTCAACACTTCCCGGGTTCGCCGGTGTTTCTCGTAACCGTGCCTTACACACCATTTACGTCGCTTTCGAATTGCCAGGTCACGGCATTTTTCACGCCGCTCGCGGGAGGGCAAACGCAGTACTTTCCGCTGGGCATAGCGGGACCGCCGATGTCCGCAAGAAGCACCGTCACGCCGGGCGTGCGCACGTATATTCCGTTATATCGCTCGCCGCCCACCGGCTCCGCCGGCGCAACGACGATGCGGTCGTTACCTGCTGCAGGCGCGCGCCCTCAAATGATGGTCGTACCTGGAACGCGCATCCCTCACGTATCGGTTCCGCACGCCACGATTCCACATCCGTAATCGAGGAGCGCCAATGCCGCGGCCCTAAAAGGGCCGCATGGCCGAAGAGTCTCGAAGATACGACAACGTCGACCGCGCGCAATTCGATCAGTTGCGCGACCGGATTCGCCCGTACGTAGAATTGCCCGAAGGCGATTCCGGAAAAATTCAGAGTCAGGGAATGACCGGACGCTACGCGTACGATGCGCAGGCGCGCACGCTGGAGCTCACGCTCGAAGACGTGCCGTTTTTTATTCCGCGCGGTATGGTTTGGTCGACGATTGAGCGCGCATTGGAACGGTAGCACTCCAGCCCGCCGCAATTCTCGGAGATTCTGCCCGATCGAAAACATCGAATACCGCTACGTCGTTATCTCCCGGCCGTAACCAAACTCCGGGAACGTACAAACATGTTTGCGGGCCGATGTTCCAGCACCGTCCGGCATTGCGCCCGTTTATCCAAAGAACACCTTTGCCGATGTCCGTTACGTCGAAGAAGGCGTCGCCCGGTGTTTCGAGGTGCAGCGTGCCGCCGTACAGTGCGGGGCCGCGCGTACGTTCCCGCCGCCATGGCACATCAGGAAATGTGTCGAACGCAAGCGAGAAGATTTTCCAGCGCGCGGGCGTGCGCCCGTCGATCGATACCTCGCCGATGATCCCTTTGCAGTCATCGGAAAACGCCGGCCCATAATTGATCTGCCCGCAGTTCTCCACCAGAATGTCGAGCGTTGCATTTTGGGATCCCGCGGGCAAAAGCGCATCCGTCTCATTCAAACGGCGATCCAAGTGCGCAACCGTGCGTCCGTCCAGCATGATCGTCGCGTAATCACGTACCCCTTCGATGTGAAGCAACGTGCGAGCCCGCGCGTCAACGCTCATGCGGTATAGGATAAAGCCGAACGCCTGATCCAGCTCCTCCATGGTCATCAGCCGTTCGCTTTCCACGGAGGGTCCGAGCAAATCCGGTAACGGTGCGTACCGATCCAATGAAAACGGGGCGAAGCCGATGAGCTCAGGCGTTGCCGGCACGGCGGGCGGCGCATTACCGGTGTTGCGCGTGATGCATTCGCGGAACGCTGCGTACTTCTGCGTTGGGCGGCCGGCCTCGTCGAGCGCCGCTTGATAATCGTAGCTCGTCGTGGTCGGCTGGTACGGAGAAGGCTCGAAGGCGTTCGCGCCGTTCCAAAAGCCGAAATTCGTTCCGCCGTGAAACATATAGATGTTTACGGAAACGCCCGCTGCCAACATCCAATCCAGATCGGCCGTTTGAAGCGCGTCGTCGAGCCGTGCATGCGGTTCACCCCAATGATCGAACCATCCCGCCCAGTATTCGCCGCACAGCAGCGGCCCGTCGGGCCGCAGCTTGCGCAACACCTCAAATTGAACTCCCGGATCTCCGGGCGCAAACGTAACGGCAATCGGCAATGCCGAAAGCGAACCGCGCGCAAGGTCGCTGGGCTGATCGATCGTATAAAACGGCACGCCGGTAAAACCGGCCTCGCGCAATGTTTCCTGCAACCAAAGCAGATATGCCGTATCGGATCCGTATGCGCCATATTCGTTTTCGAGCTGCACCGCAACAATCGGACCGCCGCGCGAACGCAAATATGGGTGCAACTCTTCGCCTAGGCGAAACAGCCAGCGCCGAACCGGATCCGTGTAACGTTCGTCGAGCGACCGCACCGCTAGTTTGCCGTTTTTCAGCAACCATGCCGGAAGGCCGCCGTATTCCCATTCGGCACACACGTAGGGTCCCGGGCGGACGATGACGTCGAGCTCTTGCGTTTGCGCAAGGCGAATGAATGCTGCAACATCGTATGGTCCGGTGAAGTCAAACGTACCGGGACGTTGTTCGTGGCAGTTCCAAAACATGTACGTGGAGACGGCATTTAAACCCATCGCGCGTGCCATCGCCAGACGGGCTTGCCAATACTCGGGCGGAATGCGCGGATAATGCAACTCTCCCGAGATGATGCGGCGTTCACAATGCACGCCGCTATACCTCGCGAAGGCGCCGGGCTGCTTGCTCCGGAGTCGTGTCCCGCTGCGCTTGCGCAAGCATTTCGTAGCCGACCGCATGCTTTCGGATCGACGCGGAGCGCAAAAGCGGCGGATAATAATGCGCGTGCATATGCCACGCTTCGTACGCCGCACCGTCGGTCGGGCGCTGGTGAAATCCCATCGAATATGGAAAGTATGCCGCAAAGACGCGATCGTATCGCGCCGTCAGATCGGACAATGCGGCCGCAAGCGCGTCGCGTTCCACCGGGGTGAGCGCATCCAGCGATGCGACGTGGCGCGAGGGCAGCACGAGCGTTTCAAAAGGCCATTGCGCCCAAAACGGCACGACGATGGTCACGGATTCGTCGGAATACACCACGCGTTCACCATGCGCGAGTTCTCGTGTTCGATACGTGCAGAGCATGCACGAGCCACGATCGTGCAGATACGCGGCTTGCGTTTGCGTTTCTTGAACCAAATGCTGGGGAATCGACTGGTTGGCCCAGATCTGCCCATGCGGGTGCGGATTGCTCGCGCCCATCATGGCGCCGCGGTTCTCGAAAATGGTGACCGCGTGAATATCCTCCAGAGCGCCCAAGGCGGTATACTCGTTTGCCCATGCATCCACCACATCGCGCACCAGCGGCGGCGCCATGGTCGCAATGTCCAAATCATGCCGAGGTGAAAAACACAAGACGCGGCAGCGGCCGGCTTCGGAAGCTGCCACGAACAAGCCATCTTCGTTCATACTGCCGGCGGGCGGATGCGCATCGAGCGCCGCATAGTCGTTGTCGAAGACGAATGTACGCTGGTACTGCGGATTTTGTTCGCCGCCGGCGCGCGTATTGCCCGGACAAAGATAACACTGCGGATCGTACTGCGGACGCACCGCCGCAACTGCCGGTGAGGATTCGCCTTGCCACGGTCTGCTGAGCCGTCGCGGCGAAACTAAGAGCCATTCTCCACTGAGCGGATTAAAGCGCCGGTGTGAATGCAGAAGCCAGTCGTTCACCGCTGCGCCTGCGCGGCGTCGGCGGGCGTGCCGTCGTACACGGCCGGGACGACTCCGGTTCGCTGCCAATAATGCTCGGTAATGGACTGCGTAAACGCATCTGCATCCTGCCGGGCAACCAGATTTACCGTGCAGCCGCCAAAGCCGCCCCCGGTCATGCGGGCGCCGTACACGCCGGGCAAACTGCGCGCGAGTTCGACCATGAGATCGAGCTGGGGCGTGCTCACCTCGTAGTCGTCGCGCAGGCTCGCATGCGATGCGTTCATCAGTGTACCGAACGCGGGAAGATCTGCGCCGAGCAACGCCTCGCGCGCTGCTAGGACGCGTTCATTTTCCCAAACGACATGGCGCGCGCGCCGGTAGAGCAGCGGGTCCAACAGATCTTTGCCTTCCTCGAGCCGCTGCGGAGTAACGTCGCGTAACTGCTTGATCTCCGGATAACGTGCCGACAACATTTTTACGATTTCTTCGCATTGCTGTCTGCGTACGTTATATTCTCCGGAGGCCAATTCATGTTTAACCATTGTATCGCATATGCGGATTGCTGCGGCGGCAGGGACCGGCACCAGCGTATATTCCAACGTTCGCGTGTCTAAGAAAAGCGCATGGCCGGCCCGGGCAAATAGTACCGCGAACTGGTCCATGATTCCGACATGTGCTCCGACATGTTCGATCTCGGCGCGCTGCGCAAGCTGCGCAATCTCGCGGCGATCCATCTCGATGCCGGCCAGTTCAAGCGCCGCCAGCGCAACCGCCGCTTCGAGTGACGCCGACGAACTTAGTCCCGCGCCTACGGGCAGGTCTCCCGCTATTTCAAAATCCATGCCCGGAATGCGGCAGCCCGCACGGCGCAGTTCGCTGATGATTCCGGTGACATACCGGACGGTGCCCGCGTCTTCGAATTCAGCGGCGATGGCGATAGCGCTGTCGCTGCGCTCGCGCGCGAGAACCGTCGTTTGATACGGAATCGCGCACGGCATCACACAACCGCCGTTGTAGTCGGTGTGCTCGCCGATGAGGTTGACGCGTCCGGGCGCCCGCGCACGAGCCTGCGCCACCGGGTATTAACTCAATGCCCGTCTTTTGCGAGCAAACGCGCCGCGCGCTCTTCCGCGGTGCGATTTACGGGGATGTAAAAGCGGTCTACGATGCGCACCGCCGGTCCGTCGTGCGCAACGTAAAACGTTTCAAAGTATTCGCCGCCGCGGCTGTGAATGTCGACTTCCACGCGCGTTCGTCCGTCGGGTACCGAGGCGACGTTGACGACGTGGGCGCGCGCGTTCGATGAGACGATTGGCAATTCCGCCAAGTTTGAAGCGGGCGCGTTCGCCGGTAAACCCAAGTGGCTGAGTGCCTCAACCGTATTTCCCGCCATCAGCGCATGCAGATATGACGTTACGACGAGCGCCGAACGGGCCGCAAACGCGCTCGCGCGATGCGGAGGCGCGGGTGCGCGAGCGAGGCGCGAGGCCGCGACCGCGTGCCAGCGCCGGCGATTGAAGTACGGATTGTACCGCGGATCGAATTTCCAAGCGCGCGCGATATGCCGGACGCGCCTGTTCGCTTGCCGGTGCATCGCGATGCGCGGCGCGGGTTTGCGCATCGCGACGTGATGCGCAGGAGCGGCATGATGCGCAGGTGCGGCTGCTCTCCGCGCGTGGTTGGGTGCGGCCGCATGCGTTTTCACCGGCAACGGCGCCTGCACGAGCGCAAGAGGACGAGCGGATACGTGCCGCGGCAGCACCCTTACGGGATTGAGCACGACATCGGACAGACCCGCAAGCATCCCGCGCTGATGCGAATATTGGGCGAACAACGGAACGAACGCTAAAATCGTCACCACAAGCAAGAGCACGGCGGCACCCAGCGGCACCTGCGTAACCAGATTACGGAAATTTTTGCTTTTCTCCGGTGAACCGAGGATGCGATCGCGCACGCTGTTCCCCAGCGCCGAGATGGCCCGCGGATTGTCCTGTAAAAATGCGCCGAAACGCTCGCGCAATAATGCGCACGATCCAATCGCAGCGGTCAACGCGCGACTGTCAACGCCTCCGGCCACTTCATCGATGGGATGCGCGGCAACATCGAAACCCAGAAACAGGCCCAATTGCGCGCGGTGCGCGCCGTCCAAACGCTTGATGCTGCGCAACACCAACGAGCGGACCTCTTCGGGGGAAAGGGAATCCAAGTAGGAATCGAGCGATTGCGCAAGCGCTTCCGGCTCCTGCATCACTGAAAAATGTAGCCCTCGAAACCCACCTGCAGTCAGGAGCGAAAGCGCAGCGGCGTTGAGTCTTTCGGCCCACGCCGCCGCGCGCGGCCGTTACGGACGCCGTGTCGTGTCGTACGTATCGACAACGGTGCTGCTGCGCCGTCCGCCCATACCGAACAGACCCAGCAATCCAACCAAACCGATCAATCCCCACCAACCGGTCGAGCTCCCCGTTCCACTGGTCGTCGTGGTGGACGTCGTGCTCGAGCCGTTCGCGCTTCCTGCCGCCGGCGAGGCGACCGGACTAGCTGCCGCCGTGCCGGAGCTCGGTGCCGCTGTTTGCGCGTACCCCAGTGCCGGCGTTAAGGCCAGCGCTGCCGCAAACACTATGCTGCCGACGCGTGTGCCCAAAGCGATTTTCATTCTCAAAACTACTCCTGTTCGCGAAAACGTGTTGTTCAGCTTCTTACCCGCTCTGCATACCAAGAGCAACGGGAAAGATGCTTGCTTAGCAATAAGCAACTGGTATGCCGCTGGGTTCGATCGACCTCGACCAGGTTCGCAAAGACGGCAGCCGGGTGCTGCTCTCGAACGCCTCGGCCTCACTGCTGGATCTCGATGACGGCGTGCTTTGCCTGGAGTTTCATTCCAAGGGCAATACGCTGGACGAAGACACCCTGGCGGTCGCGGAGCACGCGATGCAGTCGATTCCCGGACGCTACCGTGCGCTCGTGGTCGGCAACCAAGGCACGGACTTCTCCTTCGGCGCAAATCTCCGGTGGCTGCTGGGCTTACTCGCGGAGATCGGGGAGGACAGCGCGGCGCTTTCCGCAGCTGCCAAGCGCTTTCAACGTATGACGACCGGCATGCGAACTGCGCCGTTCCCCACGGTGAGCGCGCCATTTGCGCGAACGATCGGCGGAGCCATTGAACTGACGATGTTCGCGAGCGGCGTGCAGGCGCATACCGGACTGCGCGCCGTTCTGCCGGAAATCGCCGTAGGAATATTGCCGGACTTGGGCGGGACGAGCGAGCTGTATGCGCGTTCTCTGGAACAGGCGGGCGAAGAACACGCAGTGCAGGCGCTTCGCGATGCGTTTGGGACCATCGTCTACATGCGCGGCTCGGCGGATGCCGAACACGCGCGCCGTCTTAACTTTCTCTTACCCGCGGACCGCGTGACGAACGATGCAGACGCTCTGGTCGCGCACGCCAAAGCCTACGCGCTCGAGCTCGCGGATCGATTCCTGCCGCGCGGACATCGCGAATCCATTCTCGTGTTGGGTGATGACGGTTTCGCGCAGCTGGCGAGCGATATCGATGTTGCGCTCGCGAGCGAAGCGCTCAGTCCCCACGATGCGCAAGTTGCACGGGCGATTGCGCGCGTGATGACCGGCGCGCCGGGCCGACGGCGCCACGTGCGCCATGAGGAATTACTTGATGGCGAGACGCGCGAATTTCAGCTGCTGGTGGGCAAGCCGCAGACCGCGGCTCGCATGCGCCACATGCTGCAGCACGGTACACCGCTGCGCAATTAAATTTCGAAGAGTCCCGCTGCGCCCATGCCCCCGCCGATGCACATCGTGACAACGACATATTTGGCGTTGCGCTTCTTTCCCTCGATAAGCGCGTGCATCACCATGCGCGCTCCCGAAAGCCCATAGGGATGGCCGATGGATATAGCGCCACCGTTTACGTTGAACCGGTCGTTCGGAATGCCCAGCATGTCGCGGATATATACCGTTTGCACCGCAAATGCTTCATTTAACTCCCACAGCCCGATGTCGTCGATCGTCAAACCGTGCGCTTTGAGGAGCTTTGGAATCGCGAACACCGGTGCGATGCCCATTTCGCCTGGTGCGTTGCCCACGACAACCATACCGCGGTAAAAGCCCAACGGCTGCAGGCCTCGCTCGCGCGCGAGTTCGGATTCCATCACCACGACGGCTCCCGCGCCATCCGAAAGCTGCGATGAATTTCCGGCGGTAATCGGCGAGGACGGATCCAAAACGCCTTTGAGTTTGAGCAAACCATCGAGGGTCGTGTCGGGGCGATTGCCCTCGTCTTTGCGCAGCGTAACCTGCTCTTCGCGAACGCGGCCGCTCTCTTTGTCCTCAACGTACTTCCATGAAGGCAGCGGCACAATCTCT
>DASRSF010000330.1:0-1938 GCA_035656615.1 Vulcanimicrobiaceae bacterium
ATTACGCGGTAGCCCTGGTGGACACGCTCGCGAAATGTGCAGCGCCGTTGCGCGTGCAAATTACCGCTTTGCAGCCGGCCGACCAGGCCGCTTCTACGAGTACCGGCCGTGAAGGCGGCGTGAAACTGCTCAACGGCTTAGCGGGTGCGGCACAGACGCTGACTGTTCGCGGACGCTTTACGGACATCGTGCGGTTTGTGCAACGCCTGTCTCGCCGGCGGACACCAATCGAAGTTCAACATGTACAGATCTCACGGGTGGATCAAATCGCCCGCACACCCATAGTGGAGGGCACAATTGACATCGTTGCTTTTCGCTTGATGCCTGCGGAGGCGGCCGATGCGACCGATAACTGACGAAAGAAGAAGAACATTGTTTGCGATTGCGGCCGCTATTTGCGCCATCCCGGCGGCGCTTGTACCGCTTGCGGGCAGGTCCGCGCGAGAATGGCCGCCGGCTGCTGCGGTAGTCGGTAATTCGTTTGAACTCTCGCCCGTGCGCACACCGGCACCGCCGCTCGACGTTCGTATAGCCCGCGATCCCTTTATTCCCGACCGCCTTGCCACGCAGCGCAGGCCCGCGCTTCGTAGCAGGGCAGGGTCGAGTCTACAGGACTGCACGGCGCCAACTGTGCGGGGTGTGGCGATTGGAGAGCGGCCGCAAGCGATCGTGGCGTGCGGAGAGCGAATTGAACTGATCGGGAACGGAGACCGCCTCGACGGTGCGAGGGTTACGAGCATTACGTCGAGCGGCGTGGTTCTTTCGGGCGGTGCGGTTTTGCCGCTTTCGGAGGACGGCGAATGAGGTGGTTAGCCGCTATGTTGCCGGTCATGCTGTCGAGCTTTGCGGTTGCGTACGCGCAGGGCGCGATGATCAACATCGACGTTCGGCATGCCGATATTGCGGATGTCTTAAGCCTCTTGGCCTCGCAATCGGGCCGCAACATCGTACCTGATGTGTCTATCAAGGCGCAGAAGGTGACGCTTCATCTGCATAACGTCACGGTCGACGCAGCGCTGACTGCCGTCGTTCAAGCCTACGATCTGCAGGTACGCCACCATGATAACGTTTTTATCGTGGGCGCCGCATCCTCAATGAATCGCAGATTTGGCGGCGGGGGTGACGAGCAAGGAGCCGTAACGCGCGTTTTGGCGCTGGCGCATGCCGTCCCGGATGACGTTGCAAAAGCCCTGACCGCAAATCTCCCGGAAGGTACGGTGGTTGTGCCGGACAAGCGCACGCAAAGCGTGATCGTTACCGCAAACGCTGAGACGATTGGGCGTGCAGCCAGGCTCGCTTCCGCATTGGATACGCCGGCGTATGCGGCGGATGCCGCAGCCACGGCACGAGTCTACTCACTGCGCTACCTCAAACCGGCTGATGCGGTGACTGAATTAAAGGCCGTTGTGCCGGACGGCACGTTCGTACCCGATGACGGCCAAAACGCCATTGTCGTCAGCGGCAGCGCCGAAGTGCAGCATCGGGTCGAGGCATTTCTTTCGCGCATCGACGCGCCGAGTCCGCAGGTGCTCTTCGAGGTTCGCGTAGCCGATCTGCAACCCGTAAATGAACAAGCCAATGTTGGTATACAGTTCGGCGGCTTCGATATTAACGGGCAGGCCACACCGGGCGCGGCTACCTATGCGTTCACGCGTAATTCGATTGCCATTAACGCAACGTTGAATGCCTTGGTAAGCCAGGGCAGCGCAAAGATCCTCGCCACACCGAAGCTTGTAACGCTCAATAACAAGGAGGCCGATTTGCTAATCGGCCAGACGTATCCGGTGGTTTACTATGATGCACGGCTGGGCGGGCAGCAGGTGCAGTTCGTGGATATCGGCGTGAAGCTTCGGTTGACGCCTACAATCGGGCGCGATGGAAGCGTGACCGCCGAGCTCCATCCGGAGTACAGCGCGATCCAGGATTTCGTCGGCGGCT
>DASRSF010000331.1:0-3540 GCA_035656615.1 Vulcanimicrobiaceae bacterium
GTTGAGTCTGTACGCTGGGCTGAGCTCGCGGCAATACCAGTGCTATCGTCGGTACGCTCAGATACCGGGCTGCGACGCGCTGAAGGTCTGCACCGTTCGTATCGTTGATCGCTTTGAGAATCATTGCGGTGTAGTCGCCCGATTGATGCTGGGCCGCAAACACGCCCGCAAGCCACGCGCGGTCTTGCAACGTTTGCGTATCTTCCAAAAACCTTCCCGCGGCGAACGACTTCATCTGGCTCAAATCACCCGACAGCTTCGCGTGTCCGAGCACGTTCACGACGGTAAGCGCCGTTGCGAAGGTGCGCGTCGGGTCGCCGAGTCCGCCGTCAACATAGATGATGACGTTGGCCGGATAGGTGTCGAAGTTGTAAAACGCACCGACTCCGCGCTGTGCGGCTCCGCGAGTCGCAATCCCCGGAAGCTCCGAGACGTCGGCAAGGGTGCGCTGCACGAACGCCGTCAAGATCAGCATCGCGCCAAAATCTCTGCTGCGCATTTCGGGTGCAGGGTATTGCGCAACGAGCCACGGGACCGGTACGTCACGGCGCGCGATGATCTGCCTGGAACTCGAGGGCAGACTGGATTTGCGGACCGTGATCGGCGCAGTGACGCCGGGCTGCAATCCGTCCACCAGGAAAGCGAAGTTTCCATTCGCTCCGGAGATATTACCGATGGCGCTTACGACGGCATCGCCGCGATGGTAGTGCGCGCGGTAAAATTCCGCGACATCCGTTCCTGAAAACGAAGCTAATGTCTGCGGCGTACCGAACGGCGGCATGCCTGCATCGGAATTCTGGTAAAATGCCCCGTTGAGCATATCGATGCCGACACTGAGCGCCAGTCTCTGGCTCTGTTTTATTTTTTCATTTACGGCTACGCGCGCGGCCGACAAGGTCGGGGCGCTGAAGTCCGGTTTTGAGAGGGCTTGATGGAAAAGCGTCAGGAGACGCGCATACGACGAGCCGACGCCTTCAACATAGAACCGAATGTGGCGTGGCTCGACGGCATACGTGATCGATCCGCCGTTCTCGGAAATGGCCTGTTGCAGCGGGCGCGAACCCGAAAGGCCGGCGACCGGAGTCTGCAAGATCGTCTCGGCCGTAAGGGCGGATAAACCGTTTTGCCGGGGAGTCTGCCGATCTAAACCGGCTTGCAGCAAGACCTCGACTCCGCCCAAATCCGCCGCGGCATCGGGCTGCTCGACGATCGTGACCGTTGCCGGCGTGGCAAAAAGACCTGATGGAATAAATGCGGTCAGCGCAGCAAGTGCGCACAGCGCGATTGCGCGTTTCACGTCGTCGTTCCGTGAGGCGTCGAGATGAGCTGCACGACGGCGGGCTTTTGCAGATAGCGCTTGACCGTACCGGAAACGTATCCCGGATCAAGCGCTCGCGCCGCGGTAAAATACTCCGAGGATTCGCCGCTTGGCGCGTATTCGAGATTTCCTTCGGCTCCATACCAGCCGAAGTTATCAGCTTGCGAGGCCGGCGTTTGCGTTTGGCTCAATATATGATAGATGAACGCCGTACGCGCCGCTTGGAAATCGCGTTCGCCGAGCGGCTGCTGCATCGCATTCACGGCGTCGGCGATCGCCGCACGAAGCGCCGGCGCCGGCGCGCCGGAGGCGGTAACGACCAGTACGCCCGGATTGTGCAGCGTGATAAATTGTCCGTTGATAAACGATTGCGGAAAACGTTTGCGCAGTGCCGTTGCGACCGTGCCGTGATCCGCGTCGAAAAGGTAGTCCGCAACGAAATCCATTGCCGTCGCCGCTTTTGGATCGGCGATGGGCGGCCCCGTCCACGCGAGGCCCACTCCGGTAACCTGCGCAACTTGCGTCACGTCCACGTTGGCGTTCGACGGCGTTGAATCGAAGGGCGGATCGCCCGCCGCCACACCGTTTTGAAGTGAGGGCGCAGCAGCGCTGGAAAGCCATTGTCCCGCCACGCTGCCCGTGATTGCAAGGGTCACGTTCGATCGCCGGAACGCACGCTGCGCGAACGTCTGCGCTTGGGCCAGCGGAATGCGGGCAAAGTCTTGTGCCGAGCCGGGAATCGGTGCCACGTGTCCCGGCCCTGAGGAAAACAAATGAACGAAGAGCGCATCTTGCAGCAAGCGGTCCGAATCGAAGTGCGACTCGGCGGCGGCAACCGCGCAATCGCGTACCGCCGTGCGATATCCCGCCTCACTGATCTGCGGTGAAAAATAGGCGCCGGTCAGCGCGTGCAATACCGGGGCAAGTTGCCACGACGGCACGCTTACACCGACCATGACGATATCCGGGTACACGTTGAGCGAAAGCGATCCGCCAACGCGAGTAATCAGTTCAGCCAGCGATGTACCGTGCAGCGGGGCGGAAGCCGCCACGGCCGCCACCGCAAGCCGTGAAATGCCGGGAGTGGCGTTGTCGTATCCCGCACTGGGCGCGCGGTACCACAGATCGACCGCAACCGTGGGCGCGTTCCCGTCCGGGTGAACCACGTACGTGCCGCCGCCCGCAAACGTCCCCACCTGCGGTGAGGCTTGTTGCGCGGACGCAAACACCGCCGCGGTGGAAGTGATCAGGAATATGGCGCAGAGCGCCGCAATCCAGCGACCTCTCACGCGGGTTCGGGGGAGATGTTGGGCGGCAGCCGCTTCGGCTGCTCCGCGCGCTTGCCTTCCTCGGAGGGCGTGGCTACGGGCGATTCGGCGACTGCTGCGGGGGAACCGCCGCCGCGATTAAACGGCCGTCCTTCGAGAATCGACTTCACTTCTTCGGCTTCAACCGTTTCGTATTCGAGCAGCGAGCCGACCATGCGTTCGACTTTTTCCCAGTTTTCCGCGAGCAGCTTGCGCCCGCGGTCGTAGCAGCTTTCGATGATGCGCCGCACCTCGGCATCGATCTTCTGCGCGGTCGCCTCCGATACGCTCTGCGTGCGCGAGATGGAATGGCCAAGGAAGACTTCTTCCTGGTTTTCGCCATAGGCGATGGGACCTAACTCGTCCGACATGCCAAAGCGCGTCACCATGGCGCGCGCCATGCGGGTCGCCATTTCGATGTCCGACTGGGCACCCGTCGTGACCTTGTCGTAGCCGAAGATGAGCTCTTCGGCGATGCGCCCGCCAAACGCAACGCAGAGATCGGCGTGAAGCTTCTGGCGCGACAGCGAGAGCTGATCGCGTTCCGGCAAGCGCATGACCATGCCAAGCGCCCGCCCACGCGGAATAATCGTCGCCTTATGGATTGGATCGGTACCCTCCACACTCAACGACACCAGGGCGTGGCCGCCTTCATGGTACGCGGTGAGCTTCTTTTCATCGTCGGTCATGGCGAGCGTGCGTCGTTCGGCGCCCATCATCACCTTGTCCTTGGCGTCCTCGAACTCCATGCGGCCGACGAGGCGCTTGCCGCGACGGGCAGCCAACAGCGCGGCTTCGTTGACGAGATTGGCGAGATCGGCGCCCGAAAAACCCGGCGTGCCGCGCGCAATCACGCGCGGATCGACATCGGGCGCAAGCGGCACTTTGCGCATATGGACTTTCAAGATCTTCTCG
>DASRSF010000332.1:0-7933 GCA_035656615.1 Vulcanimicrobiaceae bacterium
CGGAGTTCAAATACAACTTCTGTTTGCACGCCAACGAAACGCTCTCGCGCCTGGAACAAACGCCGAAGCTCGTCATTGCTGCGTTAAACGGACACACGGTGGGCGGCGGCCTTGAAATTGCAATGGCAGCCGACATCCGGCTGGCGCGTCAGGACGCCGGCAAGATTGGTTTGCCCGAAGTTGCGCTGGGCGTGTTACCGGGAACCGGCGGCACGCAACGCTTGGCGCGTTTGGTGGGCAAATCGCGCGCCATCGAATTGATGGCCTTGGGCCGCACGTTCAGCTTCGAGCAAGCGCTGGAGTGGGGCATGATCAACGACATTTACGAAGGCGACGCGGCCGAATTCCGCGATCAGGCGCTCACGTATGCCAAGCAGTTTACCACCCCCAACAAAGCCCCGATGGCCGTCGGCCACATCAAACGCAGCGTCCAAACCGGCATGGAACTCCCGCTCAACGACGCCCTCGCACTCGAACGCGAGCTCCAATCGCTACTCTTCAAAAGCGAAGACGCCAAAGAAGGCATCGCCGCCTACAACGAAAAGCGAATGGCCCGCTTCAAAAACAAATAACGAACTCGCGTCAACAGAATGCGGGCTTACAAATTGTCATAGTGAGCTTGTCGAACCATCGCTGAGCTTCTCGAAGCGCGTTGCGATGCAAGGCGTGGGTTAGCCTCGACGAGCTCGGCTGTTCTTCGACAGGCTCAGAATGACAAGGGGTCGCGAGGCTTAGAATGACAAGGGGGGTCGCGGGGCTCACAGTGACAGGTTTACGTTAGTGGGGGACGTGTTCGCGGGTTAGCATTTGTTGGTAGATTTCGTTTACACGGTCGATGGTGTCGATTTCGGATGGGGGTTTGTCCTGGCGAATGCGGACGATGCGCGGGAAGCGTAGTGAGAAACCGCTTTCGTGCAGATCGCTGGGCTGGATGATGTCGAACGCGACCTCCAGGACGATCTCGGCTTCCACCGGAATTGCGCCGCGCGAGCGTTTGGCGGCCGTTGGCGCGATGCGGTGCGACAGAAACCACGGCGTAAGTTCAGAGATTTCGGCGTCGGTTAGCCCCGAGTAGGCTTTGCCGATCGTTAATAAAGCACCGTCTTTACCACGTACCGCAAACGTGTAGTCCGAAAGGACTTTTGCCCGTTTTCCGTGGCCCCATTCCACGGCAACCACAACCACGTCGAGCGTAGATAGCTCGCGTTTGAGCTTCAGCCACCATTTCCCACGCCGTCCCGGATGATATGGGGAATCGGTGCGCTTGAGCACCAGCCCCTCATGGCCCCGTGCGCGTGCATCCTCGAAGCGGCGTTCGATTTCGCCGGCCTGCGCCGACGGAAGCTCGTAGCTCGCAGCCATACTGATCGAATCATTGTCCGGAATAATGTGCGCCAGCCGTTTGCGCCGTTCGAGAAGCGGCTCATCCAGCAAAAATTCTTCCTGCGCCGCCAAAATGTCGAAGCACATGAACGCAACGGGCACCTCGGCAACCAGATCCGCGGTAACGGTTTTTCGCTGCAGGCGCGCTTGAAGGTAGCGAAACGGTAGAACGCGCCCGTCACGGCGGGCGACCAGTTCGCCGTCGATGATGCAATCTTGTTGGATCGTGCGCAGCGCTTGCATCACCTCCGGATAGGTGTGTGAGATGTCGTTCAACGTTCGCGAGAACAATCGGACCTGGTCGCCGTACTTATGCGCCTGCGCACGGATTCCATCGAATTTGTCTTCCACGATCCAGTTCGCGCGTTCCAGTTCCCGGTACGAGCCGCCGTATGTTACCGGTGAGGCCAGCATGAAACCGATCGGCACGCCGTACGCGATCCGCACGCCGTGCAAGCTTCCGTGGCGCGCAGCCACCGCAACGCTGCCGATGTCGCTGGAGGCCATAACGGCGCGCCGGACGTGATCGACGCCGGCCGTGAACGCGGTAGCGATGGCTTCCACAACCAGACCCTCGCGTAAACCGATCCGCAAATCGCCTGTCATAATCTTGATGACATATTTTGCTTCGAGCGGATCGCGACACGAACCCAAGATGCGTTCGCACAGAACCAGCCGTTTTTTACCGGCGGTTTTTCCCGAGGCCTGCGCCACCTCTTCGAAAAGAACGTGAAGCCAAGCCGGTGTCAGCGTCTGGGTAAAGAATCCTAGATCCGCGGGCGGACGCACGAACCCACACAGTGCCGCTCCCAGATCTCCGTGTTCGCGATATGCGGAGCCGAGCTGCGCATCGGTCACACCCCAAACGTGCTTTGCCGCCGTAACAATCGTGCTGCCGCCCAGCGAAAGCGAGCGTTGCTCGCGCTGTGCAAACGGATTACCCGTAAAAAACCGGACGGCCGCTTCGAGATCCGCCTCGTCGAGCGCGAACAGATAACCGGCCAGGCGGCGCACCTTTTCGTTCTTGGCCGGTGTTGCTGCAATCGATTCGCAGGTTCGCGCGAATTGGAGCATCGCGCCGCGATCTTCGCCGGTTATTAAAAGGTCCCGTTATACAGCGCGCAGGAGCGGCAGATTTCAGGCGGCTGATCCGAAGACAACGCTTCGCGAAACTCCTCAAAGCGCTCGCTGTTCCAAACACTCGCCACGCCTTCACGCATGGCGTTGCCCATCGACATGCGATCGGGAGTGGAAATCATGCAGCACGGCATTGTTTCCCCGCTGTAGCTGAAGTACGCGCCTTTCCAAGGCCAGCTGCAACCAGGCTTGCGTGCGGAACCGCCCGTGATGCGCGGTAGACGAAGCCGCAGGCCATGGTGCGACGCGGCGTCGCGGGCCTTTTCGAATACCTGGCGTACAAGCAACGGGTCTTCGTGCAGTAACGTTTGGGCGTCGACAAATTCCCGCATCGGACGATAACGCGGCGGCAGCGAAGACTCGCCGAAGTCATGACAGAGATGCTGCACGTTCACGGCGTCCACACCCCATGCCACGGCCTTAGCCACGAAATCGGGGAGTTCACGCAAATTCTCCCGCATGACGACGTACACGAGTTCCACCACCGGTGTACGCGAGCCCAGTTCGCGGCGCGCGTGCAGCAGGCGTTCCAAGTTGCGAGTTACTTTCGCAAAATTCGCCTGGAGCCGGATCGCTTCATACGTGCTGGAGGTTGCTCCATCGATCGATGCATACAAATAGGCCAGCCCGCTCTGAACCGTTTCTGCTGCCAGACGCGCGGTAAGCAACGTTAAATTGGTGTTGACGCTTACTTCAACGCCCCGTGCGGCGGCGTAACGAACCATGTCTAAAAAACGTGGATGCATGTACGGTTCGCCCAAGCCTTGTATCTGCAGCCGGTGCAATTGCGGAAACTGATCGACGAGCTGGGTGAACGCCGTATAGTCGATAAAGGCGGGCGTTCCGTCCTCCGGTGCATCCTCGCGGAATTGAACGGGGCACATACGGCAACGCAAGTTGCATTGACCGACGGGCTCGATTTGAATGAAGTCGGGAAGTGCCGTCACCGTACGACGTTTACCCTGACCGCGCACCGATTGCACGTATACTCCTGGGGTAAGGGCAGGTCATACGAGCGGGCGCGCCGCAAGTGGGACCGATGGTTACGGCGATCATTCTGCTCAACGTCGAGCGGCCGCGGCTACGCGATATTGCGGATGACTTGCTGGCAATCCAGGGCATTACGGAAGTCTATAGCGTCGCGGGTCCCTTTGACATGGTCGCCATCGTCCGGGTAAAGGAACATGAAGACCTGAGCGATCTCGTTACTGAAAAGATTGGCTCATTGCCGGGTATCCAGGACACGGAGACCCTCGTCGCGTTCCGGGCCTTTTCCAAGAAAGACCTCGGAATGCTTTGGGACATCGGGGTCGATTAGCGGCGTAACCCGGGGCTGCCGGAGCGCTGTTATACACGGTACTCGCCGCCAAGCCGAATAAGGAAGCGCAATGGCACGTATCTATGAGAATTTGGCCGACACGTTCGGCAACACGCCCCTGGTAAAACTTCCCAGAATGGCCAAGGGCTTGCCGGGCACGATCCTGGTGAAGATGGAGTCCTTTAATCCAGCCGGTTCGGTGAAAGACCGCATTGGCGTGTCGATGATTGAAGCGGCCGAGCGCGAAGGGCGCCTACGCCCGAACAGCATTATTCTGGAGCCGACGAGCGGTAACACGGGGATCGCGCTGGCATTCGTGGCCGCAGCTAAGGGCTATCCCATCATTCTGGTCATGCCCGACACGATGACGGTCGAGCGACGCAATTTGCTTAAGGCCTACGGGGCTCAGGTCGTTCTCACTCCGGGCTCCGAGGGCATGAAGGGCGCCATCGCCAAGGCGAACGAAATTTACTCAAGCGATCCGGCGCGGTATTTCATGCCGCAACAATTTGAGAATCCCGCCAATCCGGAGATTCACCGCCGGACCACCGCCGAAGAGATTTGGCGCGACACCGACGGCACGGTCGACATCGTGATATCCGCGATTGGCACAGGCGGGACCATTACCGGAGTCGGTGAGGTGCTCAAGGATCGCAAGCCCGGCGTAAAAATGATTGCGGTCGAACCCGATGGTTCGCCCGTACTTTCGGGCGGAGCGCCGGGGCCGCACAAAATACAAGGAACCGGCGCGGGGTTTGTGCCCAAGATTTTGAACACCAAGATTTACGATGAGATCATCCGTGTAACCGATGCCGATGCGATTGCGACGGCGCGGCGCGCAGCGCGCGAAGAAGGCATGCTGGTGGGCATCTCGTCGGGTGCGAATATCTGGGCCGCAATCCAAGTCGCGCAACGTCCCGAATCGCAAGGAAAAGTCATCGTGACGATTGGATGCGACACGGGTGAGCGGTATCTCTCTAATCCGGTGTTTTCGGAACAGGAAGCGAATATTGTCGAACAGGCCTTGGTTTAACGTTGAAGTAACGCGCGGCGGCATGGTGGAGTCCGTCCATCATGCCGCGGCTTGCGCCGTCGATCCCACAGGTGCGGTCATCTTTGCAGCCGGCGATATCGATACACCGGTGTTTTTGCGTTCCAGCGCGAAGCCGTTCATTGCCGCCACGGTGATTGCCGCCGGCGCGCAGGAACGCTTTGGACTTGACGAGCGTGAAATTGCAGTGATGGCGGCATCGCACGCAGGTCAGCCATTCCATGTTGATGCGGTGCGTTCGATTCTTCGGAAAATCGGTATGCAGGAGAGCGATCTTCTGTGCGGTCCTCATGCGCCGTACAATGCCGCGGCAGCTCAGGAGTTGGAACAATCGGGCAGTGTCCCGGGGCCGGTGCATAATAACTGTTCCGGAAAACACGCCGGCATCTTGGCGCTCTGCAAAATACTGGGTGCGGATCCGGCGACGTACCTGGAGCCGCTCAATCCTGCCCAGCAGCGCATTCTGCAGTTTTGCGCCCGCATCTCCGGCATGAAGCTCGCTGACCTTCGGATCGGCGTCGACGGGTGCGGCATACCGGTGTATGCGGCACCGTTGCGATCGTCCGCCGCAGCGTTCATGCACTTTGCAACCCTTACCGGCGCCGAGCAACACGAAGTCCAGGCTATGCAAACCGTCCGCAGCGCAATGATCGCGTATCCCGAATATGTCGCTGGCACGGGAGAATTCGACACGCGCTTCATGGAGGCAGCAAACGGCATTGTTGCATGCAAATCCGGTGCCGAAGGCGTGCAGGGAGCGGCGCTGCTCGATTCGGGCGTCGGGCTTATCGTCAAAGTGTTGGACGGAGCGTCCCGCGGCCGGGGGCCGGCAGTCCTGACTATCCTGCGCCGCCTCGGCCTAGTGGACGGGGTCACTCTCACTAAACTGGCCGATTTGGAGCATCCGGTCGTGTATAATCGTGCCGGGCGGGCCGTCGGTGAAGTTCGCGCTGCCGGAGTGCTCGCCGTACGCAACGTCAGTACGGGATAATACGTGTCGGATTACCTGCGCCAGCTCGAGCAGCGAGTTCTCGTCTTCGACGGCGCCATGGGCACGCAGCTCATGGCGCTCGACTTATCGGCCGCCGATTTTGGCGGTGAGCGGTACGCCGGATGCAACGAGGCGCTGGTACTCGGCCGTCCGGACCTCATCGCAAGCATCCACGAATCATACCTGCAAGCCGGCGCCGACGTCGTCGAGACGGACACGTTTACCGCCTCGCGATTGAAACTCGATGAATACGGATTGGGCTCGCGTGTCGCGGAGATCAATCATAACGCTGCCCAAATCGCGCGCGCTGCTTGCGAAAAATATCATTCGCCCGAGCACCCGCGTTTCGTTGCCGGATCGATGGGTCCCACCGGCATGCTCATCTCTTCATCGGATCCATCCCTCTCGAAGATCGCCTTTGAAGAACTGGCCGTAATTTACGGTGAGCAGGCAAGACATTTGGTCGAGGGCGGAGCCGATTTGCTTCTGCTCGAGACGATGCAGGATCTGTTGGAGCTCAAAGCGGCAATCGCAGGAATCGTGCGCGAATTTGAGCGCGGCTTACGGCGCGTTCCGATTCAAGCGCAGCCCACCCTCATCACCGAAGGCCGCATGCTTCTCGGTACGGACGTTAGCGCGATCTGCGCAACGCTGGGTGCCCTGCCGGTTGACGTTATCGGTTTAAATTGTTCCACCGGGCCGGCGCAAATGCGCGATCCGGTGCGGTATCTGACCGAAGCATCGGCAAAGTACATCAGTGTCATTCCCAACGCCGGTTTACCCATCATGGGTCCCAAGGGCGAAACGATTTATCCGGAATCCCCCGAAGAACTCGCGCAAGAACTCTCCGCATTCGTCCGCGAGTTCGGTGTCAACGTCATCGGCGGCTGCTGCGGAACCACGCCCGAGCATATCAGGCTGCTCGCCGATGCGGTGAGCGGGTTGCGCGGCCGCAAACCGCAGAGCAGGCCCAAGCAGTTCGTGGCTTCCGCCATGACGGCCGTTGCGCTCGAACAAGAACCGCGCCCCATGCTTGTCGGCGAGCGCATCAATTCGCAAGGCTCCCGCCGCGTGAAAAAGATGCTCCTCGAAGATCGGTACGACGACATTGCACTGCTCGCCCGCGAGCAGGTCGAAGGGGGGGCGCACACGCTTGACGTTTGTTGTGCGCTGACCGAACGTACCGACGAGGACGAACAGATGCGTACCGTCGTGCGCAAATTGGCGCAGTCGGTTGAAGCGCCGCTGATGATTGATTCGACCGAGCCGCGCGTACTGCAAGCTGCGCTGGAAAATTATCCCGGCCGGGCAATCGTAAATTCGGTGCATCTGGAGAGCGGGCGCGCCAAAATTGATTCGGTCTTACCGCTGGTGCGCGAGCACGGCGCCGCGGTCGTCGCTCTGACCATCGACGAGACCGGAATGGCAAAAACCGCCGCGCGCAAGCTCGAGGTCGCGACGCGCATCTACGATATCGTTACGGGCGAGTACGGCGTACCGCCGGGTGCTTTGATTTTCGACGACCTGACCTTTACGCTCGCGACCGGCGATGAAGAATACGTCAACTCCGCCGTTGAGACGATTGAGGGTATCGCCGCCATTAAGGCTGCGCTACCCGGAGTACTGACCTCGCTCGGCGTGAGCAACGTGTCGTTCGGTCTTAAACCGGCCGCCCGCGCCGTATTGAATTCAGTATTCCTGCACCATTGCGTGCAGGCCGGTTTAGATTTGGCGCTCGTTCATGCCAAGGAGATCACGCCGTACGCCGAAGTTGATCAAAACGAACGCGACTTGTGCGATGACCTGGTCTTCAACCGCCGCGCAGATGCGCTGCAGCGCTTGATTGAACACTTCGAGACGGTATCGGTCGATCCGTCAAAAGCCGAGGCGAAAGACGACGACACGGACGCGCCCGCTTCCGTGCGAATTCACAACGCGATACTTCGCCGCCGCAAGGACGGTATTGAAGCCAAAATCGACGAGGCGCTTACCGAGCGCGATCCGGTTGCGGTGCTCAACGACATCCTATTGCCCGCCATGAAGGAAGTCGGCG
>DASRSF010000333.1:0-13307 GCA_035656615.1 Vulcanimicrobiaceae bacterium
CGTCGCGCGACGTCGAGCTTTTGCGCCACTAGTGTGGATGTAAACGCATCAGTACGGGGTGGACGCACGGAATGCATGATTGCGTACCCTTCGCGCAGCAGGCGGCGTGCGCGGCCGGTATCCTTTGCTTGATGCGCGAGCTCCGCGCTTACCACGAGTGCGTTGGCGGCGCGCCAGCGCGCCTGGGTGCGGCTGCTTCCGGTAGCTTTGTTCGCACACGTTAATGCCATGCGCGCGGCATCCTCCGCGGCTGTGGACGCCTCGGCATACCGGTGCGCGCGGATCGCCCAAACATTCTGCGCGAACGTATCGGTCGCGCGATCGATGCACGAGGACGCGCTATAAACCACGTGTGTGCGCGGCGCATGAGCGCACGCCGCAAGAGCAGACGCCAGAATAACGGCGCAAGCTCGAAGGAACAAAGGCATGTTCTTTAATTCTCCGGCCAGGTGCTTGTTATTCCCTACGAATGGGGGGCATAAACGGCGCACGGTGCAGGAACGCATAGTATATCGGGACGGCGAGGAGTAAAATACCCAGACCGATGAGACTATTGGACGGAAAGGTTACGTACGTATCCAGAACGACGCCTGCTGCAATGAGCAGAAACAGCATCGTGGTCACGGGATGCCCCGGTACACGAAAGCTTGGCTGCGCCGCTCCGGTTCGCGCGTCACGCGCGCGGAAAATAAACAGCGCAATGGCGGACAGCACGAAGAACACGTAATCGACCGAGGTAACGTAATTGAGTATTTGATCGTATCGCCCCGTCAATGCAATCGCGATGGCGAATCCTCCCTGCAGGAGCACCGCGATGACGGGCGCACGCGTTCGCGGATCCAGCCAAGAGACAAAACGGAAAAACGTTCCGTCTTCGGCCATGGCATGATACACGCGCGGTGCGGTGAGAATCTGGTTGCTCATGAAACCGAAGGTTGAGAGCATAATTGCGGCAGCGATGATCTTTGCGCCGCTGGGTCCCCAAGCGTGTTGCAGAACGGCCGCAGCGGGCGTGTCGGTGGCCTTCAGTCCCGCAACGCCCAGCACGTGAATGCAAACGTAATTCACCAGCATGTACAGCACAATCACGCCGCTCACGCCCCACAGAATCCCCCGCGACAGCGTGCGCGTGGGGTTCTTTAGTTCGCCGGTCATGAAACTGGACGTCTGCCATCCGCTATAGGCGAACAGCACTGGAATCATCGCTACTCCCATACCTCCGAGTGCGCTCCAATTGCTGGAAAACGGTGAAGCGGAGACGGGCGCGTGCGATCCCGGTACGAAAATGCCGACGCCGATGAGCAGCAGCAGCGCGCCAATCTTCAACAGCATCAAAACGTTTTGAACGTTGCTTCCCGCGCGCACACCTAGGCAATTAACAATCGTTAGAAAGAGCAGCGTCGATACCGCGACAATCTTCTCTCCGGGATACCAGCCGCCCAAACGCTGCAAGTATCCGGCGAACGTTATTGCGGAAGCAGCGGCGCCGCCGCTTTGCGAGACGAGTAGCAGCGTCCATCCGTACATGAATGCAACCACCGGATGAAAGGCGTCGCGCATGTACGCGTACAGCCCTCCGTCATGCGGACGCCGTGCAGCCAGTTCCGCGAAGATGAACGCGCCCAGGATGGCAACGACTCCGCCGCACGCCCACACCGCGTACATTAGCGCGGGCGAGGGCACGCGCTGCGCCACCACCGAGGGATTGCGGAAGATCCCCGAACCGATGATGCCGCCCATGACGATAAGCGCTGCGTCGTATACGCCCAGCCGTCTGGCCAGGCGAATGGGTTGCGCAGGGTTCATACTGCGTGATTCGAAGGACGCATCCAAACGCCTATGATTTCGCAGCGGCTGTATAGCGATGAACTAATCGGGCGCCGGGAAGAACTGCAATTTCTTACCGAAGAGTTTCGCGCGGCATCCCACGCCGGTGTACGGTTGGTGACGATCGAAGGCGAAGCCGGAATCGGAAAATCGCGCCTGCTGCACGAATTTTTTGCCGGCATTGAAAAGCGCGCCGGCACGGTCGCGGGTCATTGCAGAGAAGAGATACGCGCGCCCTACCTTCCATTTACCGAGGTGGTGGAGTATCTGGATCCTCGCTCGCGATTGGCTGCGCTGCGGCCGCGTGAACATGGATCGTACAGCGAGGAGAAATGGGAGTATTTTAACGCTGTGGCGGACGTGGTGCGTAGCGCGTGCACTCGCCGTCCGCTTGCGCTGGCGCTCGAAGACGCGCAGTGGGCCGACAGCGCGAGCGTTGAATTACTCAACTTTCTCGTGCAGCGGCTGCGCGGCGTTCCGTGCTTGCTGATCGTAACGCTTCGTTCTGAACCGTTTGCGGAGCGCACCTCGGCTGCCGTGCTGCGAAGCGCCGCTTCCCGCGCTGGCGCTTCGCTGATCCACCTACGAGGGCTCAGTCGCAACGACGTCAGGCACTTGGTGCAAGCATGTTTGGCCAAGCAAGGAGTGCGGCTTGACCCAGCCATGCTGGCGCAAATCGAGGTGCTTTGCGAAGGTAACGCGCTGTTCGCCGAAGAGCTGGCGCGAACGGCACTGGAAAACGGCACGATCGCGTTCAATCGTGAAGTGCCGGTTACTCTGGGTGCAATTCTTGCCGAGCGCCTTTTGCCGTTCTCCGAGGTTGAACGCGGCTTACTCCATCGAGCTGCGCTAATCGGACCGGCCTTCGATGCAACGTTCTTAGCTTCGCTTTGCAGTTGCAGCGAGGCGCAGGTGCTCGAAGTCATGCAGCGCGCCGTCGCGCGCGGCCTCGTGTACGAGCTCGAAGAGAAGCCGGCACATTTCACGTTCCGTCACGCCTTGATTCGGCGCGTACTTTCCGATCAGCTCGTTATCGCGTTGGCCGCGCCGCTCCACGTGCGGATAGCGCAAGCGCTCGAAGATCGGGCGGAGGCCGGCGAACATGCAGCGGAACTCGCCTATCACTGGTCGGCCGCGCGGGTAGCCGGTAAGGCGCGTATTTGGAACCAGGCTGCTGCGCAATCCGCCTGGGATGTGTACGCGTATCGTGATGCGATCCGCTTTTACACGGATGCGCTGCGATGGGAATATCCTCCCGGAAGCGCACGTGCGCTCGTGTACGAACGCTTGGGAGTATTATTGTACACCGAGGGGTGCGGTGAAGAACCCTCGCAGTGGTTCGCGCGCGCCTACGACGAGTACGCATCGTGCGGCAACGACATCGGCGCCGCTCATGCGCTTTTGCTGCAAGCCGATCAAAGCTGGGTGGATGCGCGCACGCAAGACAGCGTGCGGGCGGCGTTGCAAAGCGCATTGCAACTCAAGCAGCTCGGCCATTCACAGATGTACTGTCAAGCGTTACTCACGGTTGCCCGCTTCTCGGTGACGCTTGGTCAACTGGACCGGGCGCTCGCGCACCTTCAGGCCGTTTCGGCGCTTAGCGAACATTTCGACGCGGGCTCGCGTGCCGCGTGGCATGAAGTGCGTGGAGAGACGTATGCGGTGCTTGGGCGTACGCACGCATCGCAGCAAGATTTTCGTGCAGCGGCGCGCCTTGCCGCGCAGACCGGCATTAGCGAGCTCATCTCGCAGATAGAAAATAACTTCGCGCTGGCGGCGTTTGATCTTGGAGAATTTGACCTTGCGGCGGCGCGCCACCAGATCGCCGTGGACGAAGCGCTGCGCAGCGGTTTGTTGTGGCGCATCGCCTATTGTTCGATAAATTACGCGCGCACGCTCATGTACAAAGGCGACTTGAACCGCGCCAGGCAATTCGCGCGTGAAGCCATTGAGGCCGGAGTGACCACGGCGACGTTCAAGACCAAAGCCGCGGCCGTCGGTATACCGCTGGCGCTGGCGCTCAACGATCGCGCGCTGCTGGCGGCGTGCGCCGACGAGTCGGCGCTCCAGGCTGCTGAGCAATCGGGCGAAATCCAGCGCATCGCTTCGGTAGCGGCCGCTTTTGCGCAGCTTCGCCTGGCTCAGGACGACGTTGCGCAAGCACGTGCATTGCTCACGCGGGCGCTGCATGCGATTCCGCACGCCCACCGCGCATGGGAGCTATTGATCGCAGTAGCCCGGTGGGGTGAAGAAAACGAAATCGAACTGGCGCGAAGCCTGCTGAGTTCGGCCGTAGGACGGCCCAGGCTTAAACGCGCGCACCGGCTGCTCTTCGAGGCGCTCATCCGCGTGCGCTTCGGTAGCGCGGACGCCTCTCGAACGGCTCGTATCGCAGCCGACCAGTTTGCGCGCATGGGCAACGCATTCTATAGCGCAATCGCCTTGGAGGCGGCCGGCCAAAAGAAAACCGCGACACCGGCGTGCGGGCCCGCCGCGGGCGGTTTGACCGCACGGCAACGCGAGATTGCGGCGCTTGCGGCTTGTGGAGAAACAAATAAGGGCATTGCCTCCCGCCTGAGCATCAGCGAGCATACCGTCGAGCATCATCTCTCGGAGGTCTTCGCGCGCCTGGGCCTACGTTCTCGAACGCAGCTCGCACTGCTGCTCTCCAAAGAGGGCAGCATATAGCGGAAACCCGGGATACCTCAAGTCCCGTGCCGTGCCTATACTGAAGGGAATCTGCAACATCCGGAGGGCGGCATGGTTTCTTACGCGCGTTTCTTCCGTAGCATTTTCGCCGGCATCGCGGCAGCAGCGCTGGTCTTGACCGGCCCGGGAATGGCCCTGGCTGGTACGACTGGTGGAATCAGCGGCATCGTCACCGACAGACAAACCGGCAAACCGCTGGCGGATACCGTTATTACGATTGTTAGCGCATCGCAATCGGCAACCGCGACAAGCAATGCCGCCGGGCACTACGTGTTCGTATCGCTCATGCCCGATACATATACGCTTACGGCGAAAAAAAGCGGCTATGAGCCGCTCGCCATAGCGGGCATCTCGGTGTTCGCCGATCAGACGCAGACGGTCCAAGTCGTGTTACAGAACAGCTTGCGGACCATTGCCAGTGTAACCAGCCGCTCATCGCTCTCGCCCGTGAAGCCCGGCGTAACCACCGACGTGTACTCGGTGAATCCCGCGCTGACGCAAGCCGCGGCCCCAATCGGCGGTGGAGGCGCGCTCAATAACGCGTATTCCGCGATTGCCTCAATGCCGGGCGCGTACGTGCCCTCGCAGCAGGCCGGCGATTTTCAGGACGTGTATATTCGCGGCGGAAATTACGATCAGCTGGGTTACGAATACGACGGCGTGCCGATGAACCGGTCGTTCGATAATTACCCCTCGCATTCCGCATCAACCCTGGGGCAGCAAGAGCTGCAGATTTATACCGGCGGCGGCCCTGCAAGCTCCAACGCCACGGGGCTTGCCGGGTTCATCAACCAAGTCGTCAAGAGCGGCACGTTTCCGGGTTACGGTAACATTTCCGCGCGTATCGGAACGCCGGCATTTTATCACGATATTTCGTTCGAGGCGGGCGGCGCCTCACCGAACCGGTTATTCTCGTACTATGCGGGCGTGAGCGGTTACAATCAGGATTTCCGCTATTTGACTCAAGACAACGGCGCCGGGCTGGCCAATCAATTTCCCGAGTGGTATCCCAGCTACGTAACGACGAACTTGCCGTTCTGGCCGGCGGTGTATCCTACGTGCAACGCCACCAGCGTCAACAATTTTTACAACAATCCCGCACTGGACAACAATCCGGGGCTCTGGGAGGACCCCGGCTGCTTCTCCTATTTGGGCCCGAATGAAGCGCTGCAGGCGACGATGTACGGACGTGAAGCCGTCGCCAACGTGCACTTTGGGATCCCGCATCATAACGATGGCGGACGCGACGATATTCAACTGCTCTACACAAATTCGTACCAGTTGATTCAGAATTACACCGAACAGGGCGTGCTGAATCCCCTCTTTTCGACCATGCAGCAAAACCTGTACGCCAACAACGGCGAGATCAACCTTGGGCCGTACGCGTATCCCGCCATGTGGCCGGATTTTTATACGTTTCCTTCGTCTACCGGATTCATGCAGCCGGCGAATGTGCCGGTGATTGCGTATGCGTTTCCGGGTTCGCCGGCTAACCGCTGTTACAACACGAATTGGACCGCCGGTTCGAATATTACGGTACCCAACGAGTGCCCCGCCGGAAGCACCGGATTTCCGGGCACGGGTAACTTTTCGCCGCTTCCCAGTGATTACCGGGACGGTGAACTGAATCAGGCCAGCATCGTGAAGCTCCAGTATCAGAAAAACATCGGCAGCCGCGCATACCTGCGTCTTTTCGGATACACGTTTTATTCAAATACGAGTGACGGCAGCGCAATTATCGATGGGATAACCGGTCCGTACGGTCCCCTCAACGTAAGCGGTTACCGGACGAACTATAACTACGAGATTGATTCGCACACACGCGGGGGCCAGTTGCAGTTTGCGGATCAAATCAACGATACGAATCAGCTCAGCGCGACGCTAAACTACGTTACCGCAAGCACGCTGCGCTATTACAACTACAATGATTACAACATCGGCGGACCGCCGGCCAACGATTACACCGGTTCCGGGGGTATGCCGGTCAGCAACCTCACCAATGGAACGCAGTGCTTTGCCGCGTACTCGGGGCTGGGAGCGAACGGAATCGACAACTATAACGCCGGACAGGTTGCGCCGTGTAACGATCCGATATCGCAAGGCTCGTTCGATGACCTGACCGGTAACGCCGACTACGGTTCCACACAGAACCAAAATTGTTCCGGCGGCCCGAACGCGGCGATTCCGACGGGCGCCTGCGCGGCCGGGGCGTCGTGGCGAATGACTTACCTGGGAAACTTCGCGCAGATTAACCAAATCACGCCGAAGTTTACCAATTTTTCGCTGAGCGATGAATTTAAGCCCAACGACAAGCTTGATATCTCGGCGAGCGTGCGCTTCGACCGCGATGAGTTCGATCTCGTTCCGGTCGATACGGATCCCGGCAAGAACTTCTGGTATGCCTCCGCGCAAAAAGAGTTCTGCTACAACCCCAAAACGCTGCAGCCGGCGCTGATTCCCGAGCCGCCCCAGTATTTATACGACGTCAAGCCGTATGTCTCGTTCAGCTGCCCTGTCGATCCGGCGGACGGCATTCAAACGGTGCACCCGGACGGACAGAACGGGCATATTCTTCTCACGGACAAGTTTAATCCGACGTACGTGCAAAATTATTTTACGCCGCTCTTCGGTATGACGTACACCATGGACCGCTACACGGTCCTGCGGTTGTCCGCCGGGCGTTACGCGCAAGAACCGCAGAATTACGAGATCGAGTACAATAGCGCCGAACCCAACCTGGCCGCCGAGCTCGTAGGATTTTTGCAGTACGGCTTCTTTACGCCGTTCCATCCCGCCACGGCGCAGTTTTCGAACAACTACGACTTTTCGATAGAACACGAGTTTCCCAAAACCGACATCGCGATGAAGGTCACGCCGTACTACCGCTATGCAACCCAGCAACTCGACGAAAGCGTCGGAATACCGACGCTCAGCGTATCTCCGTCCTTCAACGGTGGAACCGAACAGGTATACGGGGTGGAGCTTCAGATAACAAAGGGCGACTTCAACAAGAACGGCTTTTCCGGGCAACTTGCCTACACGTATACGAACGCCAAGGAGAAATGGTCGAATTGGGCCGGCACGCCGATCAACGCGGTCGATCCCTACAATCAGGACATCGCGGCGTATAACGCGCTAACGAAGGCGGGCGGCGGATCGCCATGCTACAACACGTCGTCGACGTACAATGATAGCCTGCCCGCCGTCGGTGAGACGTGTCCATCGCCCGCGACCGCTACCTCATTCGACATTATGAATCCCTATTATAATCAGCGCTCGCAGCCGCTGCTCGATAGGAACGGCTGGTACGAGCCTGGGCTGAGTTACGGATATCTCTCCCCCAACACATTCGCGCTGATTCTGAACTACAAACACGACAAACTGGCGATCACCCCCGCGTTCACGCTTAGCCAAGGCGTTGCGTACGGTTCGCCCGACGACGTGCAAGGATACGATCCGCGTACGTGTTATCAGAACCAAGGACCGAGCGGCGCGAATATCGCCTCCGCACCCAATCCGTTGACCGCCGATTATACGTCGTGCAAGCATGCGGCGGTCGGCGCGAGCGGTACGAGTCCCGGGCATTTATACATTCCAAATCCGTACTCCGGAACGTTCGACTCGTTCGGACAGTTTCGCAATCCTTGGCAATTAACGCTGGGAATGCAGGTCCGGTACGATATCAGTCCGCGCATTACCGCCAATCTCACCGCAACGAACTTGTACTACCATTGTTTCGGCGGTTCCAGCGAACCTTGGACATCGACGTATCCGCCGGGTTCGCATGTCTGCGGCTACGATCCGAACCGTTTTTTCATCAGCAATTACTACAACGGCAGTAGCCCGAACGACGTCGCGGCCAACGGTGTTCCGCTGAACACGTATTTTTCCAGGCCGTTCGTTCCGGCGTACACCGGCACCGACTATTTGAATCTCGGCTTTCCGCTTCAGTTGTACTTCCAGTTGCAGATTAAGGTGTAAATGCTTGACGTTGCCGTCGTCGGCGGCGGGCACAATGGGCTGGCCTGCGCGGCATTGCTCGCGCAGGCGGGCTTGCAGGTAGCGGTATACGAGCGGTCCGACGTGCTGGGAGGCGCCGCCGTAAGCGAACCGGTGTGGCCGGGCTACACTGTTTCTACAGCTTCATACGTCTGCACGCTGCTCGATCCGGAATTGGTACGGGTGCTCGATCTTCCGCGTCACGGATATAGCGCGTACCGTAAGGATCCCGCTACGTTCAACGTCCTGCCCGATGGGCGTTCACTGCTCCTGGGCTCGGATGAGGCGGCGAACGCGCGAGAGATTTCAAGGTTCGACCGGGACGACGTGAGAGGCTTCAACGAGTTGAACCGGGTGATTTGCGATCTGGGATCGCGTTTGTTCGAAACATTTGACGATCAATCGCCGCACTTCGCAAACCTTGGCGAGCAAGTGTGTGAAGTGTTGCAAGGTTCGGCGGCGCAGCTGGTGCAGCGCTACGTCAACACGCCGGTGCTGCAGGCTGCGGTCGCCACCGACGGGATCATCGGCACGAATGCGGGCCCGCGGGATCCGGGCACCGCTTATGTGCTCGCGCATCACTATGCGGGGCGCGCACTGGGCGTGCAGGGCGCGTGGGGATATGTCCGCGGCGGAATGGGGGCGATCTCTACGGCCCTGGCCTCCGCTGCCCGAGCGCATGGCGCCGCAATTCACACCGCCTCGGCGGTGGAGCGCATTTGCATCGAAAACGGTGCGGCAAGCGGTATCGTATTGCGCAACGGCGACGAAATCAACGCCCGGGCCGTCGTGTCAAACGCGCATCCACGTACCACGTTTATGGACTTGGCCGGCAAGCGGCATCTGAGTGAAACGTTTGTTGGTAAGATTCAATCGTGGAAAACGACGGGCGTTGCATTTAAACTGAACTTGGCGCTCGGCCAGCTGCCCAACTTCCGGTGCCGCCCGGGGACGCGTCCCGATGCGCATCACCGCGCCACGATTCACATCGCACCGTCGATCGAATATTTGCAGCAGGCCTTCGAAGACACGCGTGACGGCGGGATATCCAAGCAGCCGATGCTCGAATGCTTTTTGCAAACTCCCACCGACGCGACACTCGCTCCGCCGGGTAAGCACATTCTTTCGGTCTTCGCGCAATACTATCCGTACAACCACACCGACGGCTGGAGCAGCGCGCAATGCGAAGCGGTTGCCGATCGCATCGTGTACATGCTCAGCCAATTTGCGCCCAATATTCCGGGAGCAATCGAAGCGCGTCAAATCCTTAGTCCGCCCGATTTGGAAAAGCGCTTCGGCCTGATCGGAGGCCATATCTTTCACGGAGAACTTCTTCCGGGACAAATTTACGAGCACCGCTTTGCAACGCGCACGCCGATCCGGCAGCTCTATCTGTGCGGTTCGGGAGCGCACCCGGGCGGGTGCGTGAGCGGATTCCCGGGTAAACGCGCAGCCGCTGCGATTCTTGCGGACGTTCGTCAAATGCAGGCTCCGGCGTAGCATTGTTGGCCGCCGCGGTTTTTTCGATCGCCGCGATGCAGAGCATCGTCAACCTTTCCCTTCCGGCAATCACTGCCGACGGTACGAAGATCGCCTTCGTCGCATCGCGGGTCGAGACTGGGAAAAACCGCCTGAACGATACGCTTGAGGTCTACGATCGCGGCACGCGGGCGTTGCGAACTCTGGCTGTCGGGCACCGATCCGTTGATGCGATCGCGTGGTCGCCCGACGGGTCGCGGCTGGCTGCAGTTCTGGACGTACCCGGGCAGGATGCGGATCAATTGTTTCTGATCGATCCGCTGAACGGTTCGATGAAGCAACTTACGGACGGCAAAACAGGGATACTGCAGATCGCATGGTCGCCGGACGGTTCCCGCATCGCCTTTACGGCTCGCAACTACGTCGCGCCCGCTCGTGGTGAAGCGGCATACCGCGATGCTTTCGAAGTTTCGAATAACGCATATCTGGTTACCGCGCCGGCTCAGCCGGTGCACCTTTGGCTCACGGACCTGGCTGGAAAACAACAACGCCTGACCGACGGCGCGTGGAGCATCGCCGATGCACCGCTCTCGTGGTCGCCCGACGGCAGCTCGTTGCTATTTGAGCGCGCCCCCAGCGCGGTGTATGGAGTACAGGATCGCAGCGTGGTTATGCGGCTGCAACTGCGTGCGGCGCAAGTCACGCAGGCCGTGCCCGGGCGAGCGTATCAAGACAACGCCCTGTATTCGCCCGACGGCTTGCATGTGGCCTACAGGTCAAATCGTGACGGCGACCCCATGAATGAGAGTGAAGCGTTCGTTGACGGCCGCAATATTTCCGCACCGCTTGACCGGCATGTCGAGGTATTTTCATGGATGCCGGATGGTGCGTCGCTGCTCTTACGCGTGTACGATAACGCACAGGCACCGCTCTACATACTTCCGCTGCACGGATCCGCGCGGCGCGTTCCACTTGGGCCAATAACCGATGCATCAATTGAACCACAGGGCAGCGTTGCCGCCGATGGAACGATTGCGCTTGTGGGGGATGAACGCGGGCGCCCCGACGAGCTCTATGTCATTGCGCCCCACGCTCAAACTCCGCAGCGCTTGACGGGATTCAACGATGCCACGGCCGCATTGAGCCTGGGCCGGGCCGTGCGGATTTCGTGGATGACGCGCGACGGCATGCATGCGGACGGAATTCTGACCTACCCGCCCGGGTACACGCCGGGAAAGCGTTATCCACTGGTTCTACGCATCCACGGCGGTCCGACCGAATCTTCGACGCTTGGTTTCGAACCGTTCCGGCAGCTGGCAGCGGCCCACGGCTATCTCGTCTTCGCTCCCAATTATCGCGGCAGCAACGATCTCGGAAACCGCTACGAGCATGCGATTTTCAATGATGCGAGCATTGGTCCGGGACACGATATCATGGCCGGAATTACGCAAGTTGAACGCCTTGGCATCGTCGATCGGAACCGCCTGGCGGTCTCGGGATGGTCGTACGGTGGCCAGTTAACATCCTGGATGGAATCGCAATATCCGATTTGGAAAGCGGCGGTCGCCGGGGCGGCAGTGAATGATCTGGTCGTCGACTACGCGATTGCGGACGACATCGACGCCGATGCGATTTCTTTTGCAGGCGGGTCGCCGTACCGCGGCAATTTTCTAGCCGTCTGGCGGCGGCATTCTCCAATCACGTACTTCAAGAACATTCGCACGCCGACGTTGATTCTGTGTAACGTCTACGACGTGCGGGTTCCAATCGTGGAATCGTATGAGATGTATCACGCTTTGCGCGACAACGGAGTCCCCGTGCAGTTCTATGCGTATCCGACGAGCGGACATCTTCCGCAGGGACCCGTTCGTTTGGCGGACGCCTATGAAAGATGGCTGGCATGGTTCGATCGCTACTTGCACTGATTGCGTTTTTGGCGCTGGGGTGCGCTCCCACGGCGTTCCGCCCCGCGGGATCGTGGAGCGCGGCGCACGCGGCGGGCGCGCCGGGATTGGTCCTCTCGGGCGGTGGTTTGAGCGGGATGCCGTATGACGCGGTGCTCGCATGGATACGGGGCCGCATCGCGGCACCGCGCGGGATACGTGCCGGAAATCTGCTGATCCTCAAAGCCTCCGGCGAGCGGGATTACAGCGACACGTTCTACGCGCACAGCAGGTTGCGAGCGGTTCGTGAGATTCTTATTCCTCCGTGCGTTCGCAACCGCGAGGTCGATCGGATGGCGTCATACGTTCGAACAGCCGATGCGATTCTTTTCGCCGGCGGCGATCAGGCGCACTATGTTGTCTGGAAACAAACCAAGCTCATTGACGCCGTACGCGCCGCGTATGCGCGAGGCGCGGTGATCGGCGGTGGAAGCGCGGGTCTGGCGATTCAAGGTGAAGTGGTTTTTGATTCAGTGGCCGCCGACCGCGTTCTGCCGGACGATCAGGACGTCGCGACACCGGATGCGGTGCGCAATCCGTACGAGCCGGCGATAAGCTTTACCACCGGATTTTTCGCATGGCCGCCCTTACGCGCAAGCATAACGGATACGCATTTCGCAAGGCGCAACCGCTTCGGCCGCTTAGCCGCCTTCATGGCTCGCGCACTGCGGGACGGCCTGGTGCGCACAGCCGTGGTATATGGTGTCGCGGTCGACGAAGGGGCCGCGCTCCTGGTTGACGGTGCGGGCAATGCCACGTTGGTGCAGAGGCGGCGAGAAAGCGACGGGTACGTCCCGCGAGGGGCGTATGTTTTGGAGGGGAATAGAAGCGGCCGGGTCTTTCCCGGTACTCCGTTGCGCTACGTCGTCAAGGTCACGCACATTATTATGCCCGGTTCGCGGTATAACCTGATACGCCACACCGGCGCGGGGCGCCGCTACAGGGTCACCGTTGACGGCAAGCACGCGGCAATTTATTCGCCCGAACCGTATTGAGGAGTAAACCAATCATGCACAGGCTCCGTTTTCTTACCGCTTTGTTCTTCTGCGCGGCGCTGGTCGCGCCGCAGGTCGCACGTGCTGCAAGCACGTTCTACGGCGAAGTCGTTCACGTCTCCGTGGATAACATCAAAGTGCACGATCCGCACAACAATCAAACGCTGAGCTTCGTGCTCACACCGAAATTCGATCAGCTGTTTTCCGCTGACGGCAAAACGACGTACCAAATGAAAAAACTTCATCCCGGACAATACGTCGGCGTGATATACGATCAAAAAGCGTTGGGCGTCCGCCACGCGGACAAGATCTACATTATGAACAATGCGAACCAGCGCTTAGGCTCGCAGTAGAG
>DASRSF010000334.1:0-1767 GCA_035656615.1 Vulcanimicrobiaceae bacterium
TCTCTTGAACCTCGAACAACCGCGCGATCGTCGGTACAACGAGCGACGCATCCGCGAGCGGCGCCAAATCGGCGAACCACACGCCGTCGCCGAATTGATCCAGAAGTTCTGCTCCGGCTTGCAAGGCGCAGCGCGTTTTACCCACACCGCCTGCGCCGCTGAGCGTTACGACGGGCGCGGCCTCGATGAGTGCGCGGATGCGCGCCACGTCCTCGTCGCGGCCGACCAGCGGCCCGGTTTGCTGCGGAAGATTGTTGCTCAGAATGCTGAGCGAGCGCAGCTGGGGAAATTCGGATTCAACGTCCGGAATAATCAGCTGAAAAACATGTTCGGGCGCGGTAAGATCCTTGAGCCGGTGACTTCCCAGGTCGCGCAATTCCAACGATTGCGCAAGTACGCCGTTTGCCGCCGCAGCCGCGCCGCCGGAGAGTATCACTTGGCCGCCGTGCGCGACTGCCAGCAGACGTGCGACGCGGTTCAGCGTGGGCCCGAAGTAGTCTTCGTCCCGCTCTTCCGCTTCGCCCAGATGCACCGCCATACGAACGGACAAGCCGTCCTGGTTTGAAAACTGCTCGGCGTGCAACTCGCGTTGCGCTTGGGCGCATGCATCGACGGCGTCTTCTATGCGGGTGAAGACGGCGCAAAAGGCGTCACCGATTGTTTTAAAGACGCGTCCGCCGTGCGCAAGTATTGCGCTCCGCAGTAACTCGTCGTGGCGGCGCAAGTCGGCGCGCATGGCTTCGGGATGACGTTCCCACCGTACGGTACTGCCGGCGATGTCGGTAAAGACAAAGGCCACCGTGCCGGAAGGAAGCACCCGCTCGGCTGCCTGTGAGCCGGCAGCTGGAACGGTTTCCATCACTTGTAATTATGCTGCAATCCGGCCGGAGAAGACAAGAACGAGACGAAAAGCCCTATTGCGGGCAGCCTGCGGGCGGTAAAGTTGCCGTATCAGGCCGCTTATTTTGGGGCGTTTGTATGCATATGCTGCGTTATCGTCACGTTGTTTCCGTTCTTGCTCTGTCCGCCGGGCTTTCGGCGTGCTCAGGTGCTACCCACCAGGGTGTGCTACCGGCGGCCACGGACCGGTCGGCGGCTGTGCATACAGTCAACCTGCCGCAGATGCGCGGTGCGTCGGCGACCCTGGTGATGCGCAGCAGCGGACTGCCGGCCGTTGCATTCTTCGACGATCGGCCGGGCAGCGCAAGCGCGGGCGTCTCCAAGCAAAGTCTAACCCAGCCGTCCTGTCCGTCGATTCCCCCGATTCGCATCACGAATCCCACGCCGATCACATTTACGATTCAGATCTCGAGCTTGACGATTCGGCTGCTGTGCGTCCCGAGCTCGGCACTTTTCGGTGCCAGTTTTTTCCAGATCGTTCCGCTGCCCACCGTGGTTTCGCCCACGAAATTGGGCGACGCATCGATTAGCGGCTCAACGCTGACGTTTACGCCGGCGGTGCACCAATTGACGCTTCCCGCGCACACGACCTCGGAGATCGTGATTCTGCCCGAACAATCGACTGCGGAGGTCGCGCTTCCGGTTGCACCGGGATCACTGACCGATTTGACGGCGAACGCCCCGAATGTATCTTCGGCGTTGTCGGTGACGTATCAGACGGCTAGCGGTGGTTCCTTGTACTCCGTCTCATGCTTTAATGCGTTTAGCGACGGGACGCTGGCGCAAGCATTGCAAGGCGTTCCGCTCGTAGGAATTCCGTCATTCTACTGCCATCTCAACCCGGCAAACGGATCGACAATCACGTTC